>NZ_CDWRCM010000255.1:0-4395 GCF_977927585.1 Frankia sp. CcWB2
CGGGCGCGGACCCCGCCGCAGCGCGGCGGCGGGAACAGACTCGGGTCGGTAGGTAGCGATGATCTTGCAGAAGTCGAACGGGTTCTGCTCGACATAGGTGCACTTCGCCAGGTCGTTCCCGTTGAAGTCGGCGCATTCGGGCAGGCGGCCCTGGTTGTAGTCCCGGGTGGCGTCCCAACCGGAGACAGCGCCGATGTTGTGGGTACGGGCGAACTCCACGAGCCGGCGCATGTGGTCCAGCGTGAAGATCCGGCCGTTGATGTGGCGGCCGAACATCGGGCAGGCGCCGATCCGCCGCCAGACCTTCTGCTCGTCCCAGTCGCGCCAAGCCCCGGCGATGTGCGTGAACATGCCGTTAAGCGCAATCACGCAGCACTCGTAGGCGTCCGAGGGGGCCGTCTGGCCGAACTCCATCAGCATGCCGTTGATCAGCGACGGCTGGATGCCCGCGTCAGCGAGCAGATGCAGCAGACGCACCCCGTCGGGGTTGAAACCCACCAGGCTGCCGGGAGCGCCGTCGACTGGAAGCGTGTAGGAGATCTTCAGGCCGGGGTAGGCCGGGAGCACCTGGGAGATGGCGGCGACGTGCCGCTCCAACCCCGCCCGGTTCTGGATGAACGCGCCCTCGAAGTCGAAGTCGACGTGACTGACCCCGTAGTTCGCGAGGATCGCCCGATACGTCGCCACAATCTTGGAGACGTCGGTCTCCACATCCTCCAGGGGGACGTTTGACGCACCGCCGAAGGAGAGGATGACCTTCCCGCCCTGCGCGGTGAATGCGGCGAAATCCTCCTTGCCGAAATCGCCTGTCGCGGCCTCTCCGTAGCTCGGATAGCCGCCCCAGTAAACCTTCTTGTCGCCGCCCGGCTGCGCCACCAGGAAGCCGACGAAGAAACTGTCGATTCCGGACAGGGAGCCGTATTCGGCGAGCTTCGGATTCGGCCATGCGGTGTAGTCGACGAAGGGCGCTCGCGGCGCATCCCAGGTACCGGGGTCCGGGAGAGGGGCGGTGGTCGACGCGGCCACCTCCTCGGACAGCTCCGACCGGTTGCCGCTGACGTCGAACGCGCGGACCCGCAGGATGTACTCCGTCAACGAGTTCAACCCCGACACCGTGGCCTCGGCTGCGGTGGTCGACAGGACACGGGGTTCCCCACCCGGAGTCCGGTAGAACACCTCGTAGCCCGCCACCGCGATGTTGTCCGTGGACGGATCCCAGGTCAGGTGCAGGCTATGCGGCGCCCAGCCGGTGATGCGCAGCTTCTCCGGCACCGTGGGCGGATCGGTGTCCTCGGATGGGTTGGCGTTCTCCCCGTTGACCGTAAAACCGTTCGGCAGCAGGGCGGGATCCGAGCCGGCGCCCGTACCACCGTTCTGCATCGCGAGGGTGAACTCCTGCGATCCCCTCGCCTGGATGATCTTCCGTTCGGGCGCCAGGCGGCCGGTGACGACGTCAGTCGGCCGATCAACCGGGTTGAACACCAGTCCGTAAACATTCCGGATGAGCCGGGGCGCGGCGAACGTACAGGATATCTCCGGATCCACCACGCCCTCGGCGGAGTAGTTGGAGATGGTCACCTTGAAGTTAGCCCAATGTTCGGTTCCGTTGGGAAGCCACTCCGCTGACGCGAACACAAGACCTTGCGAATCCGACACAGTCTGTCTCCTCCGAGGGTTCTGTCGGGTTCAGCCGGCATATCAGCGTGGCACCGCGAAGGAGACGTTGCTCCGGACGCGGGACTGATATGACGCGACCCCAAGATATACGCCGCCGTCTCGGTGGACGTGCGGACGCGCCCGCTGGCTCAGGGATCATCTTCGGCCGAGCGGGCCTACGGAAATTCTCGGTCAAGAAAGCCCCAAAACCGGAAACACGGTACCCCTGGAACATTCGAACGCGGCACCCCTGGAACACGGCGGTCCGGAACACGGCACCCCGGAGCGGCACGGAACCACGCACCAGGGTCTTGAGGCACCGCGATCCGTCAGCCCATCAACCTATTATGATCGGCGGAGACCGGATCTCGCCCGCCATCCGGACGTGAGCCCGATGACCCCGGTTGCGACGCATCGGAGGTGCCATGTCCACTCCCCCAGGCTCCACACCCCCGGGATCCACACCCCCGGGATCCACGCCCCCGGGATCCACGCCGCCCACGGATGGCTTCCACCAGCGGCTGCACCGCGTGACGCCCGCCGGGCTGTCCCGCGACACCGCGCAGACCGCCGGCATGCGCCGGGTCGAGGCGCTGTCCGGCAGCACGGTCGGCTCCGTCGACCTGTGGATGGGCCAGACCCACGTCGCCGCGGCGACGAGCTCGGCGAACCATCACCACGGCCGGTCCGAGACGGGCATCTATGTGGTGCGAGGCCATCCGAGCGTCGTTTTCCTCGAGGACGGCGAGGAGACCCGGCTCGACACCAGCCCCGGCGACTACATCTACGTGCCGCCGTGGGTGCCTCATCGCGAGGAGAACCCCGATCCCGACGAGGAGGCCGTCGTCGTGATCGCCCGGACCACCCAGGAGGCGATCGTCGTCAACCTCCCCAACCTGCGCTGGGTCGGGCCGGTGGCCACCGGGTCCACCGGACCCACCCGGCGCGACTGGCACACCTACTGACCGGCTACGGCGGGACGGGGCGAGACCGGCAGGGTGGGGACGCGGCAGACCAGGCCACCACGACCAACCCCACCACTCATGATCATCCGGTCACACGCCCGTTACCAAGACACGCTCCTCCGTCCAGCAGGCGCAGCGCCTTCGACGGACACAGCTCGACCGCTCGGCGCACGGCGTCCAGCCGACCGGCGGCGACCTCTTCGATCAGGGTGACGACGAGGCCGTCGTTACCCTGATCGAAGACCTCCGGCGCGGTTATCACGCACATCCCGGCGCCGACGCAGACGGCGCGATCAGCGACGATCCTCATGCGACACCCTCCTGTTCCGCCCTGTCACACCAGGTGACCGAATCTCACCAGGTGACCGGGAGCGCGTGCAGCCCGTGTACGGCGTGATGGGCACGGAACGCTACCTGTTCGTAGGGCACGGCCAGCGCGAGATCGGGAAAGCGGCGCAGCAGCGCGGGGAACGCGATGCGCATCTCCATCCGGGCCAGCGGCGCTCCCAGGCAGTGGTGCACGCCGTAGCCGAAAGCGACGTGGCCGGGAGCCCCACGGGTGATGTCGAGCCGGTCCGGATCCCCGACGAGAGCCGGGTCTCGGTTGGCCGCAGGCAGCGCCAGGAGCAGTTGTTCGCCCGCCGGGATGCGGTGACCGGCGATCTCCACCTCGGTCGTCGTCGTGCGGGGCACGCCGGAGGGCACGATGGACAGCCAGCGCAGCAGTTCCTCGACGGCGGGCTCGACCTGGGCCGGATCGTCGCGGACCCTGGCGAGCTGGTCGGGATGGCGCAGCAGCGCCAGGGTGCCGAGAGCAAGCATGTTCGACGTCGTCTCGTGCCCGGCGGCCAGCAGCAGCGAGGCGATGCCAACCAGCTCGGCGGTGCTCAGCTCGTCGCCGTGCTCGCGCACCAGCCTGCCCAGCAGGTCCTCGCCCGGGGCCGCCTGCGCCCGCGTGACCAGCCCGGCCATGTACGCACGGGCCTCACGCTGCAGGGCCAGCCGCTGCTCGATCGGCAACGAGGCGTCGATCTGCCGGCGGGTGCGGTGCTGGAACTCCGCGCGGTCGGAATACGGCACCCCCAGCAGCTCGCAGATCACCAGCGACGGCACCGGAAGCGCGAAGGTCGCGACCAGATCGGCCGGTCGGCCGGCCCGTTCCAGCTCGTCGAGCGCCGCGTCGACGATGTCCCGGATCCGCGGTTCCAACCTGCGCATCCGGCGCACGGTGAACTCCGGGGTGAGCATCCGGCGCAGCCGGGTGTGATCTGGCGGATCGAACGCGAGCATCTGCCCCGCCCGCAGTTCGGCGATTTCCTCATCACTCAGGACGGGACCGCCAGGACCTACGACCCACTGATTGACGTTGCTGAACCTGCCCGGATCCGCGAGTATCTCACGGACGTCCTCGTACCGGCTGACCAGATACGCGGGTACCCTGAACACGGTGACAACGCGGCAGACGCCGTCGGTGTCCCGGGTCCGGACGAGTTCCTCGACCGGATCGAACTGCGCTCGCCGTATATGCAACGGAACTATCGGTGCCGCGGCCATCGCCTGTCCACCCTTCGCCGTTCACGCGGGACCTCGGACACCGACGACGCTACCATCCACGCGAAAAATAACTGTCGCTCGAACGGGCCGCATCCGGATATCCACCGCCAGAGATAATCCCGAGGAAGAAAAAATCCATCAACGAGTGGACCGACGTTATTCGACGCTAGTCGGCATTGTTTGGTGTTGTTTGACAAAATTCATCATAGTTCAATATTAT
>NZ_CDWRCM010000255.1:4515-5228 GCF_977927585.1 Frankia sp. CcWB2
GCTACCCATTCATCACCATCGAGAAGAATGCCACGGTAAATCATCCGCAGAGAGTCGGCCTTCCCCACGCCAGGCTCACGCCCGAGCGCGGATGATGGTCCGACTACCCGCCGAGCGGGCCTGGGCCGGTCAGATCGACCGAGGCAAGATCCGTGTTGCGGAGGGTAACCGAGACTCCTACAGTTCGGTTGTACCACCGGATGCTGCGGATGCCGCGGATACCGCGCCCTCCGGTGAGTTCCGACCCCGCCCCGCGCCGGCCGATTCCTCGCCACCGGCCGGTGCCCCTCAGCATGCGTCATGACGGGTACCGAGCGACACACATGGGAGCCAGAAGATGAGGGACCGCAGGGAGACAGACGTCGTCGAGCTGGCACAAGAACACGCGGAGCTGCTGCCCGAGCGCATGACCCTGGCGGCGGTCGAGATAAACCGCACCGAGTTCGACCCCACCTTCTACCCGGTCGGCTCGCCGGGCAGCAACAACGCCCAGATCGATAATCATCCGGAGCCACAGACTGCCTACAGCGACGGAGCGTTCATCAAGACCATCGCCAACAGCTGTAACCGCATCGAGCAGTGGTGAGCTCCGGGCCGATTCTGCTCCTCGCGCCGGTCTCCCTGGCCGGGTAACCGACCACGTTCCCCCGGGGTTGCCAAGGGCTGTCTCTTATACACATCTGACGCTGCCGACGAATTAGACGGTGTAGATC
>NZ_CDWRCM010000256.1:0-5064 GCF_977927585.1 Frankia sp. CcWB2
CTACGTCTACAACAGCCAGAACGCCACCCCGGACGTGCAACGGCAGGTTGAGGAGGCGAAGGCGGCCCACATCCCGGTGACCACCATCACCGAGACGCTCGTCCCGGCCGGAGCATCGTTCCAGGAGTGGCAGGTCGCCCAGTTGGAAGCCCTGCGCGGGTCGCTGGCGCAGGCAACCGGCAAGTAAGTGGCAACCGGCACGTAAGCGGAAGGTAACGAGGATGGCGGCGGTGGCGTACCCTCGATCCGGCGGCTCGAGCGCCGAGGTTGACGAGGCGGTGGCGCCGGCCGGCAGCGACCGGCCGGCCGCATCGGCCGCATCGGCGGTGATGTTCGAGGGTGCGGCGGTTCGTCTCGGCAGGCGGATGGTATGGAGCGGGGTGAGCGTCGAGGCCGGCGCGGGGGAGTTCGTCGCGATCCTCGGTCCCAACGGCGTCGGTAAGTCCACCCTGCTCAAGGCGGCCCTTGGCCTGCTGCCGCTGGCCGCGGGGCGGGTGGTGGTGCTGGGCCGGCATCCCGGGCGGGCCCGCGCCGAGGTCGGCTATCTGCCGCAGCGACGGAGCTTCGACCCGTCGGTACGGATCCGGGGGCTTGACATCGTCCGCCTCGGTCTCGACGGCCACCGGTGGGGTCTGCCGCTGCCCGGCGGAGATCGCGCCCGGACAGCGCGGTGGCGCGTCGCCGAACTCGTCGAGCAGGTCGGCGCCACCGGCTACGCCCACCAGTCGATCGGCCGGCTGTCCGGTGGGGAGCAGCAGCGGCTTCTGATCGCCCAGGCGCTCGCCCGCCGGCCCCGGCTGTTGCTCCTCGACGAACCGTTGGACAGCCTGGACCCGCCCAACGCCGCCGCGGTCGCGGCCCTCATCCGCACTATCTGCCAGACGGCGGGGGTGACCGTGCTGATGGTCGCTCACGACGTCAACCCGATCCTGCCCAGCCTCGACCGGGTCATCTACCTCGCCGCCGGCGGTGCGGTCTCGGGCTCTCCCGCCGAGGTCATCACCAGTGCGACGTTAAGCCGGCTCTACCAGGCCCCCATCGAGGTGCTGACCACCTCCGACGGGCGCCTTGTCGTCGTCGGCCAGCCCGAGCCGCCCGCTGTACACACCGACCGTCATAACGGGACCGGCCACCTGTGATCACTGCGGCGGTGGTCGCGACCGACGCGGGCCTGTCGTGGAACCTGGTCCGCGACGTCCGGCAGATGTTCGCCTACCCGTTCATGGTGAACGCGTTCCGGGCCGGAACCATCGTCGCGCTGACCGCCGGGGCAACTGGATGGTTCATGGTCCTACGCCGCCAGGCCTTCGCCGGCCACACCCTCGCCGTGGCCGGTTTCCCGGGCGCGGCCGGGGCGATCTGGCTCGGCCTGGGCGCGACCTACGGCTACTTCGCCTTCTGCCTCACCGCATCGCTGATCATCGCTGCTGTCCCCGGGCTGGGTGGGGCAGCCGGGCGGGCCGCGGAGTCGGCCATCATCGGTACCGTCCAGGCGTTCGCGCTGGCCTGCGGATTCCTGTTCGTCAGCCTGTACAAGGGATTCTTCGGCGGGGTCAACACGCTGCTGTTCGGCAGTTTCCTGGGAATCACCGACGACATGGTCCTCACGCTGACCGCCGTCGCCGTGGCGGTCCTGGCAGTGCTGGCGCTCATCGGGCGGCCGCTGCTGTTCGCCTCGCTCGATCCAGCTGTGGCCGCCGCCGCCGGAGTGCCGGTGCGGGGTCTGTCGGTGGTTTTCCTGATCCTGCTCGGGAGCACCGCCGCGGAGGTCAGCCAGATCACCGGAACCCTCCTCGTCTTCACCCTGCTGGTCATCCCGGCCGCGACCGCACAGGTCCTCACCACCCGACCGGCCCTCAGCCTCACGCTCACCGTGCTGCTAGGCCTGCTGGTCACCTGGGCCGGGCTGACCGTGGCCTACTACTCGCCCTATCCGTTCGGCTTTTTCATCACCAGCTTCTCCTTCGGCCTGTACCTCCTCGCCCGTCTCGCCGTCGGCGCGCGCGACCTGCTCGGCCGGGCCGCCCGCGTCCCCCGGACGACCGGAGCAGCAGCATGACCGCAGCCACGGCGGACACCGGACTGACCGCGATGTTCGAGCACCCGTTCATGCAGCATGCGTTCATCGCCGGAACGGGGATTGCTATGGCGGCCGGACTCGTCGGCTACTTCCTCGTCCTGCGCGCCCAGGTCTTCACCGCCGACGCGTTGTCCCATGTGGCGTTCACCGGCGCACTCGCCGCCCTGGCCACCGGGATCGATGCCCGCGTCGGCCTGTTCGCCGCCACCGTCACCGTCGGGTGCGCCCTCGGCGCCCTCGGCGCCCTCGGCGCGCTCGGCCCCCGCGGCCACGCCGACGACGTCGTCATCGGCAGCGTGTTCGCCTGGGTCCTCGGCCTCGGGGTGCTCTTCCTTACCCTTTACACCACCCACCGCAACACCGGCAACGGCACCGCCGGCGTCACCGTCCTGTTCGGCTCGATCTTCGGCCTGGACGCCTCCCACGCCTGGGAGGCTGCCATACTCGCCGTCCTCCTCTGCCTCGCCACCATCGCGATCGGGCGCCCCCTGCTGTTCGCCAGCCTGGACGGCGCGGTCGCGGCCGCCCGAGGTGTCCCCGTCCGCCTCCTCGGCGTCGGTTTCCTCGGCCTTGTCGGGGCGACCGCCGCCGAGGCCACCCAGGCCGTCGGTGCCCTGCTGCTCCTCGGCCTGTTCGCCGCACCCGCCGGCACCGCCCACCGGCTCACCGCCCGCCCTTACCATGGAATGATGATCTCCACCGCGGTCGCGGTCGCGGTGACCTGGGCCGGACTGACCACCAGCTACCTCGCCCCGCGGATCCCCCCGAGCTTCGCCATCCTTGCCCTCGCCACCGCCACCTACACCGTCACGCTGACCGTTACCCGGCTGGTCGCGGACTCGGGCTTGGCGCGGGCGGTGCGGCACCCGTCCGCGGACGCGCCTCGTTCGGCCTGATCGAACCCACCGGCGCCACCGGTGGCCACCGGCGCGGTCGCGCGCGGTCCGGGGAAGCGCCAGGTCAGAGCCCGAGCAGCCGGCCGCAGATCGACTCGACCGCGGCCGGCAGGCCCGGGTTGTGCCGCAGGTGCGGGGTGCGGGCCGTGTCGTTGGCGACGGAGACCGCGGCGTGCACCCGGATCCGGGCGGCGGTGGGGTCGAGCTCGGGGTGCACGAGCCGGAGCAGGTGAACCCATTCGGTGAGGTAGTCGTGCTGGGCCCGGCGGGCGACGTGGCGTTTGTCCTCCGGCAGATGCTCGACCTCGGTGATCAGTAGCCCGATCAGGTCGTGGTGGGCCTGGGTGAACCGGAGGTAGGAGCCGAGCAGCCGGCGCAGGGCGTCGGCGGCGTCGTTCGAAGCCCGATAGATCGCGCTGACGTCCATCAACAGGGCGGCCGTGCTGCGCTGGAACGCGGTGCGCAGCATGTCCAGCTTGCTCGGGAAGTGGTGGTAGACGCTGGGGCCGGTGATGCCGACGGCGTTGCCGATGTCCTCGATGCCGACGCCGGCGTAGCCGTGGGTGGCGAACATCCGCACCGCCTGGGTGAGCAGCGCCTCGCGGCGGGAGGCCGGCCGCAGCGGCAGTCCGGCCGGTGGCAGTCCGGCTGGTGGTGGTCCGGCTGGTCGCGGCGGCGATGCGGTGCGGGTGCCGGGCAGCGGGGTGTCCAGCACGAGGTCGGTGAGCTCGGCGAGCAGGTCGTCGTAGGCGGGCCGGGGCAGGTCCAGGTGGTGGAAGGACGGGCTTATCAGCACGGCCAGCATCGCCCAGGTGAGCAGGTCCGCGGTGGGGGGGTCGAGCTCGGGGCGGGCGGCGCGCACCCGGCCGGTGAGGCGGCGTCCGATCTCGCGGACCTCGGCGCGCAGCAGAGCATGGTCGTCAGGGGTCAGATGGCGGGCTTCGCGCTGCCAGAGCACGCCGATGTGGCGTTCGTCGAGGCAGCGGGCGGCGAGCCGGGCCGACGCCGTGGCGCGGTCGGTGCGGCCGGCACGGTCCGCGAGATCGAGATCATCGAGCAGGCGCCGCAGCGGGGCCAGGCCTGCAGAGATGACCTCGCGGAGCAGGTCCTGTTTACCGGAGAAGTGCCGGTACAGCGCGGACGGGCCGACCGCCACGGCCTCGGCGAGATCGGTCATGCCGATCTGGTCGTAGCCGCGGCGGGCGAACAGGTCCGAGGCGGCGCCGAGGATCATCGCTCGCCGGTTACGCGGGCGGGTGCCGCGCGGCGGCGCAAGCGTGCGGTCCGGCAGGACAACCCCCTCGGTACGACCCCCTCGGTACGACCCCCTCGGTCTCCGAGATGCGAATCAGCCTACCTTCTCGTAGAGGGCGACCACGGCGGCGCCGCCGAGGCCGATGTTATGCTGCAGCGCCACGGTCACGTCCTCGACCTGGCGCTTGTCGGCCTCGCCGCGCAACTGCCACACCAGCTCCGCGCACTGCGCCAACCCGGTCGCGCCCAGCGGGTGCCCCTTGGACAGCAGCCCACCCGACGGATTGGTCACCACCCGGCCGCCGTAGGTGTTGTCGCCGTCGACGATGAACTTCTCCGCCGTGCCCTCCGGGGTCAGCCCCAGCGCCTCGTAGGACATCAGCTCATTGCTGGTGAAGCAGTCGTGCAGCTCCACCACGCGCACGTCGAGCGGGTCCACCCCGGCCACCTCGTACACCTGCCGCGCGGCGGCCGCGGTCATGTCGTAACCGACCAGGCGCATCAGGTCCCCGTCGAACGAGGACGGGGTATCCGTGGTCATCGCCTGCGCGATGATCGCCACATCGGCGCGCAGCCCGTGGGCGCGCGCGAAATCCTCGGAAACGACCACCGCGGCGGCCGCGCCACAGGTGGGCGGGCAGCACTGCAACCGGGTCAGCCAACCGAGGATCCGCGGCGAGGCAAGAACCTCCGCCACGGTCACCGGATCAGTGAACACCGCATACGGGTTGTTGGCCGCGTGCCGGCGCGACTTCACCGAGATCCGCGCGAATACCGCCGGGTCCATCCCGTACTTCTCGCAGTAGGCCGCGCCCGCACCGGCGAAGTACCGGG
>NZ_CDWRCM010000257.1:0-2525 GCF_977927585.1 Frankia sp. CcWB2
GGGTTGGAGTACTAGGGGCCCGGTACGCCGGGTGGCCAGGTCCTACGGGAACATCTCCACCGGACTGGAAACATGAGCCCATCCGGGGTATGCGGATACCCCTTGCGGGCACCCCCGGTGATGTGGGCGCAGCCGGTCACCCGGCCCGTACTCCCGGGCAAGGACCGGCCGCTGGAATGGTCCTCCCGGACGATGGTCAACGGTGTCAAAAGTGGTCAACGGCTGTCGACGCCGGTCAACGGCGGGCGACCGCTGTCGACGCCGGTCAACGGCAGGCGTGGCCGCCGCCCGGACTTTCGCTGGTTCGGCACAGATGTATCGGTTCTCCCATCTTGATGAATATTGTCATCGATGGCCGGGCGGGCAGGGTGTTCCGGTGCCAACCGCATCGGGTTCTCACCGGCCCGGCCGTCCGCCCGATGCGCGGCCCGATAATCCGGACGGGAATACATAAACGTGAAACGGAATCGAAGGGCTCGGCGCGCCGTTGTCATTGAGTGGGGAAGTTCTGGTAGGGAATAGCGGATCGGAGAACACGTGAGAGACGCGAGAGAGGTTCAAATATGCGTCGACCCGTTAAGAGAAGAACCGGGCGAGCTGTCGGTGTCCGTCGCATTCTGGTGACCATCGGAGCCGCCGTCACGCTCGGTCTGCTCACCACCGGCGCGGGCTGCCAGCCGCCCGGACCGCCCTGCCCTCCCTACCCGCCCATCCAGCAACCCAACTGCCAGCCCATCCCGAACTGACGTGTCCGGCCGCGGCGGGTCACCTGTCCGGGTGAGACGCCGCGCAGGGCGCGAGGGAGGGAAGGTCGGTGTCCCAATCGCGGGCCCATCGGTGGTCGGCCGTCCGGGTCGGTCGCCGGTGGACCGCGATGGGCTCACCCCGCCGCCGATCGTCCAGTCGATCAGGTTCTTGAAGCTTCCGGTAGTGCGCCTGCGTACTGCGGGGTGCAGAACAGCACGGCGTCGGCCGCAGCGCGGCCGTGTTCGTGGAGGCGCCGCGCCGTGGCGCTGGTTCTTCGACGGTGGGTTTCGACGGTGGGTGCGGCCGGGCCCGGTTCCTTGACGGCGGCCCGCCGACTCCGGCAAACAAGATGGATGCGGACCATTTCCCTTGGTGAAACAGGGTTCAAGCAAGGGTTCAAGCAGGCCGGAACCGTACGCGGGGTCACGTCCTCCCACGGAGGCGCCATCTCGCCTGGACCGGCGGTCGTACGGTGAGCGCGACCTCCGTTGACGGGCTGGTGGGGCTGGACGGCGTCCTCGGTGACGTCCTCGCCGCCTACGATCTCGGCCCGTCGCCGCGGGCGAGCCTGCTGCATGTCTCGGAGAACGTCACTTACCGCGTGGACGACCCGGCGACCGGCCGGCGTTGGGCGTTACGGCTGCACCGGCCCGGGTACCACACTCTCGTCGAGATTCACGGCGAGCTGGCGTGGGTGGCTGCCCTGCGCGCCGACGGCGTGGTCGTGACGCCACCGGTCGTGCCGACGATGGCGGGTGGGCCCGTGGCGACCGTGCCCGCGACCGGCGCCCTCCCCCCGAGCGCCGCCTCCCGGATCCCGCTGGGCCGGGTGGTGCCGAGCGGCACGCCGTGTTGTTCGAATGGGTCGACGGACGTTCACCGGAACCGACGGACCCCACGTCCCTGCGCGGCGCGTTCGGGCAGCTCGGGGACATCACCGCGCGGCTGCATCGGCACGCGCGGGAGTGGTCCCGCCCGGCTACCTTCGCCCGCTTCGAGTGGACCTGGCGGAGCATGCTCGGCGACGCTGGCCGGTGGGGGAGCTGGTCGGAGGGCTTGATCATCGGGCTGGCCGGCGGCCCCGGCCCGCGGGGGGACGGCCCGCGGGGGGACGGCCCGCGGGGGGACGGCCCGCGGGGGGACAGCCGCGCGGCGTTGGGCCTGCTGAGCCGGGCCGCGGCCGACATCGAGGCACGCCTGGCCGCCTTCGGCACCGGGCTGGACCGGTTCGGGCTCGTCCACGCCGACATGCGGCTGGCGAACCTCCTGGTACCCCGGGACGAGTCCACCGGGGACGTCTGTGTGATCGACTTCGACGACTGCGGCTTCGGCTGGTACCTCTGGGATCTCGCCGCGTCGCTGTCCTTCATCGAGCACCTCGACGAGGCCGGCGACCTGGTGGCCGCCTGGCTGGCCGCCTACCAGCGCCAGCGCCCGCTCACCGCGGACGACGTGGCAATGATCCCCACCTTCGTCCTGTTGCGCCGGCTGCTCCTGGTGGCTTGGCTGGGCACCCATCCGCACTCGGACGCGGTCCCGAGCGTCACCGAGTACGCTCGGGACAGCTGCGAGCTGGCCGAGGCCTATCTAGGCGGGCGGTTCCTCACCGACTGAGGCGGTGGCCCGCGGCCAGGCCTGACCGGTGGCTCGTCCCGCCCGCCCGGAAGTCCCCGAGGACCGGCCCGCCCGGACCACTCAGCGGCCGGTGAAACGGGGCTCGCGGCGCTCCGTCGAGGCGCGCACCCCCTCGGCGAAGTCCTCGGTGGCCCGCAGTCTGG
>NZ_CDWRCM010000257.1:2862-5387 GCF_977927585.1 Frankia sp. CcWB2
CCTGCTCGGCGGTTTCCCGTTCGGTGGCCGCCCGGATGACGGGGACGAGATCCGCCCACATTGTCTCCCGGATGCTGCGCACGGCCAGCGGCGCGGCGGCGGTGATCTCACCGGCCAGCGCCACCGCGGCCTCCCGCAGCTCGGTGTTCGGCACGAGCCGGTCGGCGAGGCCGATGGCGAACGCCTCCTGCCCACCGACCCGGCGACCGGTGTAGAGCAGGTCGAGCGCCTTCTGCCGGCCGACGACCGCCGGCAGGGTCACCGAGATGCCAAAGCCCTGGTGCAGCCCGATCCGGGAGAAGTTCGCCGCGAAGCGGCTGTCCGGGCTCGCGACCCGGAAATCCGCGGACAGCGCGAGCCCCAGCCCGCCGCCGACCGCGCTGCCCTGCACCGCGGCCACGACCGGTATCGGGGAGGCGAATAGCCGTAGCGCCTCGCGGTAAAGGGCCGGCGCCCCCTCATCCGCCGAAATCGCCTCGGCCGCACTCGCGCCGGAGAAGTCGGCTCCGGCGCAGAAGTTCCTGCCCTGGGAGCACAGCACGACGGCACGGACGTCGGAGTCGGCGTCGAGCTTGTCATAGATGTCGGCGAGGGTCTGGATCAGACGCACTTCGAAGAAGTTGTGCGGCGGACGGCGGACCTCGACGACGGCGACGTGGCCGGGCAGGGTGTGTACCGCGATGTCTTCGGACTCGCTCATGATGATCCTCCGTCGGGTCGTCCGTGCTGGTGCCGGCGGTCCGCCGTGCCGGCGAGGTCTCCATCCGTCCGACATCGTCCATCCTGACCGAAAACGCCTCGCGGGTCGCGTCAGCGGCCGGGGGCCGGGGGCCGGCCAGAAGGTCGCGAGCGGAATCGGGGAGTCCGCCGGGACTGAGGAACCGAGGACGACGTCGGTGGGGGTGATGGCGCTCGCGTAGCTGTACGGCCCGCCCAGCGTGCCGAGATCGGTGAAGCGGCCGTTGCGCCAACGGAACGCGTGCCCGTTCGCCGTGCCGGCGACGGTTCCCCGGTCGTTGATGGCGGTCACCTCGAGGTCGCCGGTGGGCACGCTAATGGTCGCGCGCTGGCCGTGCTGCCAGACGAATGCACGGCTCGACGAGCCGCGGCTCCGGACGAGGACCTGGCCGACGTTGTTGATACCGATCGCCGAGGAATCGGTGTCGCCGGGGAGCGTGCCGAGGTCGATCAGACGACCGCGTTCCCAGCGGAAGGCGTGGGTGTGACCGTCGGCCGTGTCGCTGTAGCCCACGATCTGCCCGGCGTCGTTCGCGGCCACCGCGGAACTCGACGGGCCGCCGAGGGTACCCAGGTCGTGCAGGGTGCCTCTCCTCCAGAGGAAGGCGTGGGACGGGCCGGCGGCGGTGTCACTGCTGCCGGCGATGGCACCGGCGCTGGTGACCGCGACGGCGGAGCTGCCCGGGCCGCCGAGCGTACCCAGATCCTGCAGGTGGCTGTCCGCCCACCGGAAGGCATGGAACGTACCAGCGTTGGTGGTGCTGGTGCCGACGATGACCCCGGCGCAGTTGACCGCCGCCGCGGTGCTGCTGTAGCCGCCGGCCGTTTGGGTGCCGCCGAGGTAGCCCAGACGCTGGGGCTGGGGGTTTCTGTGTTCCAGCCGGAACGCCTGCCGGTCGTAGTGGCTGACGAAATCGCCGATGACTACGCCGTCCTCGGTCACCGTCTTCGGTGCCGTGCTGCCGTTGAGGACATGCACGGTGCCGTCGCGCCAGAGGAAGCCCGTGGTGCTGTACGCGCCGCTGACCCAGTAACCGGCGTAGAGCCCGCGGCTGTTGCCACTGGTCAGCCAGCCGGGACTGCCTGGTCCGGGGATGCCGACCCCGGCCGGCGTCGTCTGGTGTGGGTCAGGTCGTGGTCCTGGAACCGGCGCCGCCAGCGCCGCGGGAAGCCCGGTGAGAGACACGGGAAGCCCGGTGAGGGACAACGGTGCGGTGGTTCCGGCCATGACCGCCAGGTGTACGAATGTTCTCCGGTTGCTCGGCACGGCCGACCTCCCTGGTCAGGCCTTCCCGACCGTCGTCGTGGCCGCCGGGGCGCCATAGCACGGGTTCGGTCGCCAGGATCCTGGCAACGGATCGGGTCGGGATGGCTGGACGGAGGACCAGCCGGCACTCCGCCGATTGATTACCAACTGAAGTTGGATGGTGTCGAACTATAGCCATCTCGTCAATGAATGACACGCCCCGCCTGCGGCCGCGAGGCGCGGAATGTCGCGGGCGCCGGCCGGTGAGCGGCGCGCTGACGTGGGCGTCAGCCGACTCCACCAGATGGCGCGGACGGCTCAGGACACCGTGATGCCGAGTTTCATACCCAGCGACTCGTGGTTGCCGACCGGGCAGTCCAGCTGGTAAGTACCCGGCTGCAGGGTCACCGTGAGGTCCTCGGACTCACCCTGTGCGAGGTCCTTCGTCGTGGCCTCGCGCAGGCCGGGCCCCTCGATCCTCAGCGCGTGCGTCACGTGGACGGCCGGTGGGGTCAGCCGCGCCTCGTCGCCGGGACCAGCT
>NZ_CDWRCM010000258.1:0-1141 GCF_977927585.1 Frankia sp. CcWB2
GACCCGAAGACACTCGGGGCGTCGGGCCGGGGCACGCACATCCACTCGACGTTGCCGCTGGGGGCAACGAGACAGGACGTCTCACAGTCGGACAGGAATCCGTACTCGGCGATCGGCGGGAAGGGACTGCCCCCGCTGCGCCGCACCGGTGAATATGCCATCTGCTCCCCCTGCCCGCGCCGTGCCACGGCATCCATCACGCTATCGCCACCACACATAGATCGCTACTATGAGTATTGACAAGAAAGCGAATGGTAGCTGCTACTCGGCGGCGTGCAAGCGTCGCGGCCGTCCTCGCCCCCGCGACCGGGGCTGCCGCACTACAGCCGTCGGACTACAGCTGTCGGGCTACACCAGTGTCGACGACTTGATGATCGCGGCGACGAACAGCAACGCGAGCACGGCGGCGACCCCGCCCGCTTGGAGCAGCACCCGGCGGGGCGAGACGTAAGCGTAGATCAGACCGATGACGGCACCGACGGCCAGCCCACCGAGATGCCCCCATTTGTCGATGTTGCTGAACGAGAAGGTGATGGCGAGGTTGATCCCGAGCACGATGAGGATCTGCCGGGAGTCAACCCGCAGGCGGCGGGCGATGATGTAGTAGGCGGCGAAGAACGCGAAGATCGCGGTGGATGCGCCGACCGACACGGTGAACCCGTCACCGAGCACGTAACTCAGGGTGTTCCCACCGAGCGCCCCTGCCACGAACAGCGCGAGGTACCGGGCCCGCCCGAGGATCGCCTCGAGCTGAAACCCGAGCAGGTACAGCGCGTACATATTGAACAGGATGTGGAGCACGCCGGCGTGCAGGAAGGCCGCGGTCAGCAGCCGGTAGTACTGGTCGTCCGCCGCGATCTGGATGCCGATCATGGCGAAGTCGCCGGTGAAGCGGTTGAAGGTGCCGCGGCCGGTCAACCCGGGCGCGCCCTGCAGGATGTAGGCGACGACGCACAGGCCGATGAAGATCTGGGTGACCAGCCCCTGCCGGGCGACCTGGGCCGGGCCACCGAGTGTGGTCCGCGTTCGGCGCTGCGGCGTGGAGCGGTCGCCCTCCTCCGGGCAGTGGAAGCCAACCGCCGCCGGGCGCATGCAATCGGGGCAGATGGGCCGGCCGCAGCGATGGCAGGAGACGTAGGTC
>NZ_CDWRCM010000258.1:1724-2791 GCF_977927585.1 Frankia sp. CcWB2
TCCCGGTCTGGATGGCGGTAGCAGTACGGGATCACCGCGGCGCCGGGTGGCTGCGGCCGGCCGGCGGGCGGTCCGCCCGCGGGAGGGCCGCCGGGACCGGAAGGTGGAGTCCACCCCGACCAGCCGGGCGCCGGGCCGACCGTGGGTCGCCACCCCGGCTCGGCCACCGGGTGGCCCGAGCCAGCCGGGCGCTGCTCCGGGCCGCCCGGCTGGTCATCCGTGGGCGGTTCGACGGGCGGGTTCGCTGTCACCACGCCGCCCCGGCGGCCGGCATCGCCGCCCGAGGAGTACGGCTGACGTGAACATGTCCGGCCGCCCGTACGCATGCGGTGGCCGGCGACCACGCACGCCGCGCGGCTGGAGCTCTCATGCGCCGTACTCCCGGGTTCGAGGCGGGGACCGGCCGGTCAGGCGGACCGGCGGTCGATCACGATCTCCTGGATGACGATGTCAGACTTCGGCCGGTCCTGCGCCCCGGTCGGCGCCTTGGCAATCGCATCCACCACGTCGGTTCCCCGCGTGACCTCACCGAAGATGGTGTGCTTGCGGTTGAGCCAGTCGGTGGGCGCGACCGTGACGAAGAACTGCGAGCCGTTGGTCCCCGGTCCGGCGTTCGCCATCGCGAGCAGGTACGGCCGGTTGAAGGTCAGGTCCGGATGGAACTCGTCGGCGAACCGGTAGCCCGGACCGCCTCGACCGGAGCCCAGCGGGTCACCGCCCTGGATCATGAAGTTCGGAATGACCCGATGAAAGACCGTTCCGCTGTACAGCGGCGTGCCGGTCTTCTTGGCACCGGTCGCCGGGTCCGTCCACTCCTGCGTGCCGGTCGCGAGGCCGACGAAGTTCCGCACCGTCTTGGGAGCGTGGTCGGGGAACAAGCGGATCTCGATGTCCCCCTGAGTCGTCCGCAGCGTCGCGTACAGCTCCTCGGCCATGCGCCTCTCTTCTCTTCAGATCGATCTCTGCGGGTGCCTGGTCAGCCGGCGTCCGGATGGGTCTCGATCGTATGCGCCGGGCGCCGCGGGGGAATTCCATCACCGAGGTTGGCACCGGGCACACGTTCCCAA
>NZ_CDWRCM010000258.1:3135-5972 GCF_977927585.1 Frankia sp. CcWB2
CCCAGGCAAGTCACCCAAGTATGAGTGACACGCTACAGAAGGTTGACGCGTTGGAGAAGCCCGCCGACGGGGTACGGCACACTTCACAGATCTTGACCAGACCGAACCCAGGCACACCACCAGTTCCATGGCCGGACGCCTCGACCATCGGCTCAACGAGAGGGCATCATGAGTACGACATTGAAGGACAGACTGTCACATGTTACTGACACGGCGCCGGTTAGCGGGCTGTCCGACACCGCGAAGAGCGCCGCCGACCGCGCCGGCACGGTCGCTCACAAGGCGGCGAGCAAGGCCGGGGGTACGGCCGGATCGGCCGCGTCGGCCACCAGGGATGTGGGCACCAGCGTGGCGCACCGGATCTCCGACGCCTCCAGCACGGCCACCAAGACCGGTGTGTCGGCCCAGAAGGCAGCCGGGAAGGCCGCGGGCCGGGCCGTCGGCAAAGCCACCGCCGTGTCCGGTCGGACCGCCAAGCGGATCGAGAAGGCCCGGGCGCATGCCGAGCTCTCCGCCGAACGCGCCCGGGCCGCCGCCGAGCTGCGGGCGGAGAAGCATCGCTCCCGGCGCGCGGTGCAGCGCGAGACCAAGGCGCGCCTGCAGGCCGACAAAGCCCAGGAGATCCTGGAGAAGCGGCTGGCGAAGGCCGAGTCCAAGCTCGCGAAGGTGCACCGCCGTCGGCGGCGGGGGTTCCTCACGCTCGCCATCGTCGGCGCGGGTGCGGCGGGTATCGCCGCGGTGCGGCGGTACCTGGCCCAGGCTGAGGAAAGCCCAGCCGCCACCGCCGAGCCCATGCCGCTTGACACCACCACCACCGCCGCCCCATCCCCCACCAAGACCACTGCACCCCTCGCCGACACCACCGCATCCCCCGCCGGCACGGACACCCGGGGCGCCTTCGACGAAGGCCTGTCCGCCTCGGCGACCCCTGACTTCGAGGAGTTGCCCGGCGTCGACACGTCGCGCGGTGCGCCCAGCCGGCGGCGCTGAGACCACATGCCGGCGTAAGACCACGTGCCGGCGATCGCCGTGCCGGGCAAAGCGCGGATGCCGGGCACGCCCGCATCCCAGCAGCTCGTGGCCAGCATCCGGCAACCGGTTACCTCGTCCCCGCGACCGGGCCGGCCGTGACGTCCACGCGGTAGGTCCCAGGAGCGCCGGCTGGAACGGCGGGATGTGCCGGTAGTCTCGGCGCGACCGGCCGGTAGGCCGCCCCGAGGGGTGGGCGCGGGTCGGGTTCCCCCTTGTTCGGCCAGAAGGACATCGCCCGTTCGGCCTGCGCGGTGATGGTCAACGACGGGTTCGCGCCGAGGTTCGCCGAGACCGCGGCGCCGTCGACGACGTGCAGCCCCTCGTATCCGAAGACCCGGTGATAGGGATCGATCACTCCGGTGGTGGGATCCGTGCCGATGGGGGCCCCGCCGAGGATGTGCGCGGTCAGCGGGATGTTGGCGATCTCGCCGATCGACCCGCCGGGGTAACCGCCCATCCTGGCCGCGATCCGGCGGGCGGCGTCGTTGCCCTCCGGGATCCAGGAGGGGTTCGGCTCACCGTGTCCTTGCCGGCTCGTCAGCCAGCCGAGACCGAACGGTCCACGGCGCAGGGAAACGATCAACGAGTTGTCCCACGACTGCATGACCAGCGCGATGATGGTCCGCTCGGACCATCGCCAGGGCAGTGACGACGCCAGCGCCTGATGCGGGTGGAGCACGACCTGACGCAGGTATTTCAGCCAGCGCGGCACCCGCCCGCCGCCGTCGGTCATCGACGCACTGATCAGTGCCATCAGGTTGCTCCCCCGGCCGTAGCGCACGGGTTCGATGTGGGTGTGCTCGTCGGGGTGGAAGGACGAGGTGATCGCGACTCCCCGGACGATCCGCCGATCGGGGCGCAGCCTGGATGCGCCCAGGATCGCCTCGGAGTTCGTCCGGGTGAGATGACCGAGCCGGTTGGACAACGCCGGCAGGTCACCGCTCTGTTTCATCGCCAGCAGCAGCCGCTGGGTCCCCAGGGTGCCGGCGGCGAACACGACCTGCTCCGCGGTGAGGGTACGTCGCCGACGCCGTACGAGACCCCCCGTCCGGACCAGGTCGAGCTCGTACCCGCCGGTCGAGCGTGGCCGGACGGCCGTGACCGTGGCGTCCGGGACTACCCGCACACCGGCCCGCTCGGCCAGGTACAGGTAGTTACAGTCGAGGGTGTTCTTGGCCCCTCGACGGCAGCCGCTCATGCACTCCCCGCACTCCACGCATCCCGTCCGAGCCGGGCCGGCGCCGCCGAAGTACGGGTCGGGGACCCGCACGCCGGGTTCCCGGCGGCCGTCGCGGCCGAAGAAGACACCGACCGGCGCCGCCGCGAAGGTGGACCCGGCCCTCATCTCCTCGGCGACCGTGCGAAACACCTCGTCGGAGTACGTCGTCGTCGGGTTGGGATTCACCCCGAGCATGCGTTCGGCCTGGTCGAAGAACGGCTCCAGCTCACGGCGCCAGTCGGTGATGTCCCGCCACTGCGGGTCGGTATAGAAGGCGTCGAGCGGGCGGTACAGCGTGTTCGCGTAGACGACCGAGCCGCCACCGACCGCCGTTCCGGACAGCACCACGACCCGACCCAACCAGGTGATCTTCTGGATGCCGTGGCAGCCCAACCGCGGCAGCCACAGGTACCGGCGAACGTGCCAGCTGTTCTTCGGCAGCGTGCCCGGGGTGAACCGGCGACCGGCCTCCAGCACGAGGACACGATGGCCCTTCTCCGCGAGCCGTAGCGCGCTGACGCTGCCGCCGAACCCGCTCCCGATCACGATCACGTCGGCGTCATAGCCGCCGTCCGACCGGGAATCA
>NZ_CDWRCM010000259.1:0-421 GCF_977927585.1 Frankia sp. CcWB2
AATCACAGATCAGCGACAGATCCTATACCGGGACACAATCACCCCTGGTCATGGCGATGGGCACGCTCCGCACCCGTCGTGAAGCCGACAGGGCGGGGCACGCTCCCCGGTCCGCCGAACACGGCAGACGGGGATTGTGAGCCGGCACCGTCACGTCCCCCGCGGGCTATCGTGGACCCACAGGCGGCCCGGCGGGCCGCACCTGATACCAACCTGTGACTGAGGTTTCCCTTGTCCCTATCCCGGCCTTCCCCCGACGCGGTCCAGTCGGCTCTGGCGACGGTGCACGATCCCGAGATCGGTCGTCCCATCACCGAGCTGGACATGGTCTCGTCGGTTCGCGTGCTCGACGACGGCTCGGTCGACGTCGGGGTCCTGCTCACCGTGTCCGGCTGCCCCATGCGCGACGAGATCATCAATC
>NZ_CDWRCM010000259.1:921-5509 GCF_977927585.1 Frankia sp. CcWB2
AGTCGAGCCGTCAGCGCGGTCAAAGGCGTCCGCGAGGTCCGCGTCGATCTGCAGGTCATGTCGGACGAGCAACGCGGTGCCCTGCACGCGAAACTGCGGGGGGGCAACGCCCCCAAGGCGATTCCCTTCGCCCAACCGGGCTCGACCACCAGGGTCTACGGCGTCGCCAGCGGCAAGGGCGGCGTCGGCAAGTCCTCGATCACCGTGAACCTGGCCGCCGCGATGGCCCGTTCGGGCCTGTCGGTCGGTGTGCTCGATGCCGACATCTACGGGCACTCCGTGCCCCGCATGCTGGGCATCGACCGCCCGCCCACCCAGGTCGAAAAGATGATCATGCCGCCCCAGGCGCACGGGGTGCGAGTCATCTCCACCGGGATGTTCACGCGTGGCAACCAGCCGGTGACCTGGCGCGGACCGATGCTGCACCGTGCCCTGGAGCAGTTCCTGTCGGACGTCTTCTGGGGTGACCTGGACGTCCTTCTCCTGGACCTGCCGCCCGGCACCGGTGACATCGCCATCTCTCTGGCCCAGCTGGTGCCGTCCTCCGAACTGCTGCTGGTCACGACCCCGCAGCTGGCGGCCACCGAGGTCGCCGAGCGGGCCGGGACCATCGCCGTGCAGACCCGGCAGAACGTGGTCGGGGTCGTCGAGAACATGGCGTGGCTGCCCTGCCCGCACTGCGGCGAGCGGGTCGACGTGTTCGGCTCCGGCGGCGGGGCGGCGGTGGCCGAGCGGCTGACCAGGGTGCTCGGTCATGACGTACCGCTGCTGGCCCAGATCCCGGTAGACGTCCGGCTCCGGGAAGGCGCCGACAACGGCGTGCCACTGGTCATCGGCGAGCCGGACAGCGAGGCGGGCAAGGCCCTGGACGCGGTGGCAGGCCGGCTCACCTACCGCTCCCGTGGGCTCGCCGGACGCAGCCTCAACCTCACGCCGGTGGGGCGCTGAACACCTACGATCGGCCGTCCGTCCGGGTTCGCGCAGCCTGATCGACGCGAGCCCGGCCCCGGCTGATCCCGCCCCGGGGCGGGTCCTCGAGCCGACGGCGGCGCCGAACCTCAGGTGGCGTCGGGTCGGCTCAGGTGGCGTCCGAGTCGAAGGGCACCTCTGTCGCCGGGCCGCCCGCTCCGTGCCGGCTGCACCGGCACGGAGCGGGCGGCGGAGGCCTTGCTCGGCGAGACCTTCGACAGCATGGGAGACACCGGACCGGGCGGCGCCGCCGGGACCGCGGCCTCGGCGCCGGGACGAGCCGGGTCCTTGGCCGCGGGATCTCTCGGCAGCGAGGACTTGGTCAGTGACGGCACCGCGGGCGGATCGTCACCGAGGAGCAGCGAGTCGAGCGAGGTCCGCTTGGTGAGGTATGGCGGCAGAACCGGACCGTCCTCGAACAGGTGCTTGCGGACGAAGGTCTTGGGATGCAGGTCCCGGATATCCAGATCGGCGAATTCCGGGCCCAGCTCGGACCTGAGATCGTTACGCATGCCGTTGGCCATCTGGCGCAGCTGACGCAGCACGCGTCCCGCGTCCCTGGCGGCCTTGGGCAATCTGTCCGGGCCGAAGACGAACAGCCCGATCAGGAGCAAGACGACGACTTCACCCCACCCGACACCGTTGAACACGCGCTGAGCGTACCTCTCCCGGTGTTACGGGCAAGGAGCTCGCGGGCAACGAAAAGATGCCTGCAGCTCAGCGCTGTTGTTCCTGCAGTGTCAGCTGGATGGTCGCGGTGGCCCCGGCGCGTTCGTAGGCGACCGGCACCCGGTCACCTACCCGGTGGAGCCGGGCGGCGACAATGAGGTCATTCATCCCGCTGATGACCCTGGTGCCCACCCGCGTGATGATGTCGCCGACGCGCAGCCCGGCGCGCTCGGCGGGGCCATCGGGCGCCAGGTTGACAATGCGGGCACCCGGCGTGGTCCCCGTGGCCTTCGCCTGGCCGGCGGTGACGGTCGCGGCCGACACGCCGAGGTACGGGTGGGTCGCCCGGCCGGTCGAGATGATCTCCTGAGCGACCGAGCGGGCGAAGTCGATCGGGATGGCGAACCCCACGCCGATGCTGCCGCTCTGGCTCTGGGACTCATGGCCGGGCACCGCGGCGATCGCGGTATTGATCCCCACTATCTGGCCGAGGCCGTCGAGCAGCGGACCACCGGAGTTGCCCGGATTGATCGCCGCGTCGATCTGGATCGCCCCGATGAGCACCGTGGGGTCGGTGCCGCTCTCGGCCGGGACCATGGGATTGCGGTCGAGCGCGCTGACAACGCCAGTCGTTACGGTGCCGGCGAGGCCGAACGGCGCCCCGATGGCAACCACCGGCGCTCCCACGACCAGCGAGCCGGACTGGCCGAGCGCCGCCGCCGGCAGGGGTTGCGGGGCGGGATGCGCAGGACGGCGAGGTCAGTCTTGGGATCCCGCCCGACCAGGTCGGCCTGGACCTGGCCGAACTCCTGGTAGCGGCGCACGGAGATCGGAGTTCTGGCGGCGACCGCGGGCGCCACGACGTGGTTGTTCGTCAGGATGTACCCCTCCGGGCTGATGATCACCCCGGAGCCGGTGCCCGCGGCATCGCCGGCCCCCGCCACCGGCGTCGATCGTCACCACACTGGGCAGAGTCGTCGCGGCGATCGACGCGACCGACCTGCGGTCGGAGCTGGGCGCGGCGGTACCGACCTGCAGGGCCGCCGACGCCTGCCGGTCGCTGCCGCACTCGGTCATCGAGACGAGCAGCGCACCGATCCCCCCGCCCAGCAGACCCGCGACCAGGATGCTCGCGAGGAGGACCCGGTGACCGAGAACGACCGGGCGACCGGGCGCGACCAGGCGCCCCCGCGGCGCGGGACGGCCGGTCAGGACGCCGGCGAACGGCGCGGCGACCGCCGTGCCGTTCGAGCCGTTCGAGCCGCCGCCGGAGTCCGCGGGCAGCGGATACGGCGTCGAGGTCGGCGACCACGCCCGCGGGGAGCCCGTCGCAGCGGGTGGTGGGGCCGGCGGCTGCGTGCCGAAGCCACGCACCGCGGTCACTGTCGGCAAGTCTCTCGACGGCTCCCGCGGGTTCCCGTCAGCCGGAGCGCGCCCGCGGTCGGTCGCGGCGGCGGCCCCCTCGACCCGCCCGGAATGCCGGGGGTGGCGATGCCCTCCGGGGGCGGAGCCGGGCCTGTCCTCACTGGGTGGGAGGGTCGGCGGACGCCGGGCGGGCTGACGCACCGGAATCCGCGCCGCCCCGGGTTCCGGCGTCGCACCCTCGCGGGCCGTGGGCCGCGGCTGCGGTCCCGCAGCCGATGGCCCCGCACCCGATGGAGTTCCCGGGGCCGGCTCAGGAGCGCGTGCCGCCGGACTACCCGTGCCCGGCGTCCTGGCGGCCGTGGGTCGCCGGTCGGGCCGGGTCTCCTCCGCCGCCGGCCCGGTCATCGCGGTGGTGGAGGCCGTACGAGGCGATTCCGGACGGCGTGTCCCGGCCGCCGGTTCCGACCCGGACGGCTGCACAGGTCCCGACGGCCGCACGGGGACGACCACCCCGGGCTGTACCCGCGGCCCGGCACCGCCGGCTGTGCTGGGCCGGGGCGCGGCGGGAAGGCGAAGCCGACTAACAGGTATCGTCCCGCCGGTCGAGGGGACGGTCGTCGCGTCGCACGCCGCCGCGACCCGGCCGCTGGCCTGATCGGTCTGCGGCTCGCCGTCGGTGGCAGGAGGCGCCGCGTCGGCGCGGTCCGCGACTCGCCGGGCGCCGGGGCGGGAAGGATCGGCGCGGTGGCTCGGGCCGGCGGGAACCGACCGCATCGTGGATGACCGCTCGAGACGTCGGGGCCGTACGGGGGGGTCGACCGGTTCCACGCTCGCGACAGGCACCTCGTTGTCGCTGACGTCCACACGTCCTCCCCGATTCGCTCGTCGCACGGCACGGCGGAACGCCGACGACCGGTTCCGTCCTGGAAAGCACGCGCGACGCGTCCGAGCGGGTAACACGGTAAAGCCTCACATCAGGCCAGACGAGACCTCTCCTCCAGAACACTCAGAAAATGTCTTTCAGGTACCGGAAAGATGCGTCCCGCCGGTTTCCGGCGGCGACCGGGGCGGACAGCCGGACAAAGGCGACCAGCCAGGGCCTGGCGCCGGGAGGCGGAGCGGGCGACACCCCGGAACTCACGGCCCCGGCCGCCTCCGGGTACCCGGGACGGCTTACCCCGTCCGAATACCCCGTTCGAATACCCCCGACCGGGCCGACGGGGAACGTATCCGCCCGGATCGGCCTGAATTCGCCCGGTCGGCTCGAACGGGCGGACGATCAACGACGCAAGGACGCCCGGACCGGGGCGAACATCGGGGTGAGCCGGCCCGGGACGCCGTTCGGAACGCCCGGGGCGACGACCGAGGACACCGTCGGCACCGCGACGGGTCCCGGTGTCTGGATACTCTCCTGGCCGTCGGCGATGGCGGTACCAGCGACGGCGAGCAGCATCAGCGCGGCGGATCCGAGGAGGGTTCGCCGCATGCTGGTCCGGAGGGTGGGACGGCGGTGCGGGGCCGACAGCCGCCGGCGCGGGGCGGGCGGGGCCGGCCGCCGCAGGCGCTGGCGCGCGGGCCCCGGCGC
>NZ_CDWRCM010000260.1:0-4977 GCF_977927585.1 Frankia sp. CcWB2
TCACCGTCCCCCCTTCGGCTTGTCGCCGCGCACCCCGTCCCACCGCACCGGCCTTACCAGCAGCTCAGACAGAGGCACAACCGACACCGGAACGCGATGGCGGTTCTTAGTATAACTACCTGCGCTTTGACCAACCGAAGAACCCGCTACCAGTCGATCAGCGGTGGGCACCGCCGAACTGGAGACCGACCACGCCGACGATGACGAGGATCAGCGAGGCGATCTTCACCGCGTTCATCGACTCGCCGAAGGCGGCCGCGCCAATGACGGCCATGGCCGCGGTGCCGGCCGCGGACCACACCGCGTAAGTGAAACCGATCTCCAGATGCTGCAATACTCGAGACACGAAAAAAAATGACAGTGGATAGCAGACACAGACCATCAGGGTCGGCCAGAGCCGAGTGAACCCGCTGGTCTCCCGGAGCGCCAGCGTTCCAGTGATCTCCAGCACTATAGCGACGATAAACTGCACGGTGATGGCCATACCCGGACGATATCGGCGCGCCGGATGGCCGTCACCCCGGCCAGGGAGTCCAACCCGTTCGACTCGTCGATCGGGTGGCGGTCATCAGTAGCGGGGTGCCGGCCCCGTGCCGGGCACTCGCCTCAGCGAGCAAGGCGGCCAGCCAGCCCAACGCGCCCAACGTCCACTCGGCGAGGGCTCCCTGGCAGGTAACCCGGTCCGAGCAGGTCCCTGCCACAGCTCGTCGACGACGGCGGATTCCAGCACCGGATGGTCGTCGTTCGCCGAGGAGAACGAGTCATCCGAGAAGACGTGCTGGTCGAGTTTACACAGCCAGTCGAGCATCGCGGGGGCGGCGGAACGGATGGCCGGGTCCTGCCCACCGTCCACCGTCACCCGCACCCGTGTGCTGTGCCGCGGGGCGCAGTCGGCGAACCAGCCGACGTCCTGCAACAGACTTCCCACGGCGGGTGTCCGTAGGCGGCACGGGACGGCGACGCCCCGGCGGCGGCCGGCCGGTCCTGCCCGGCGTCGTTCATCCCCCACAGGCCGCCGGAGGCGTGAGGATGCGACGAAGGAATCCCGCCACGGGTGCACCGCCAGCTCGCCGTACAGGGAGACGAACAGGGTGCCGGCGGGCCCGGCCGCGTCACCCTCGTGTACTACCGCCGGCACCTGATGTTCCGACCCTTCGTGACGAGTTTGTTCGGGTCGTCGGGTACGCCGAGCAGATCCACGTCGATGACGCTACGCCACCCCGTCAGCCTGCTACTCCTGCAGTGGCCCCGCCCGGTCGCCCGGTTCCCGGCGCCACCGCCGGACTTCACCGTCGACCGGCCCACCGTGCCGACGTTCCGCCACGTGCCGTCGCTGTAGTACTCCTGCAGTTGGACGGTGACGACCGCCCTGGTGACGTCGCAGTCGATGTTGACCCACCAGCCGTGTCCGGACGCCTCGTGAGCGGAACTGGAGACGTGTACGTAGTCGCCCCTGGTCTCGAAATAACACACCCGCGCGGATTTCGTGGTACCGGCTGGGGAACTCCTGTCCCGCAGGCCATCCGCGCCGGCCGCGGCGGCGACCGCGGAACCCGGGACGGGCGCGGGTACCGGCCCCGTCGACGCCGCGGTCGCCGCGGTCGCCGCGGTCACCGAGATCTGCGACGTTCCGATCAGCACGGTGCTCGCAATGCAGGATCCCACGGCGAGCCTACGAAGAGAGTGACGCACAAGCGCACCTCCGAATCGGCTCGGGCAGCGGAAAGAAAACCGCGTGCCCGGGGCGGAAATTGACGACACGCACGGCACCGGTCCCACCGGTCACATTCGGTTCCGGGCGTCATAAAAAATTGCATCGCCGCCATGCCACGTCAAGCAGGCGGCCGTCCACCCGACCCGTGTCGGACTCTACCGGTCGCCGACGGAAATCTTTTCCACATGGCAGGCGAAAACGACTCGCGCAGGCGTTTCTACTTCAGCCCGGCGGTAATCGTCTCGACGCCGCGCACGGCGCCGGTGGCGTCGCTGCCGCCGTGGGCGTAGAACGCTTACGGCCGGTCGGCCGACCGCCGCGCTCCTGTCGGTCTGGAGCGATCCCGCTTCCGTGGACCGGGGGTGTGAGACAGCTACGCCGAGGCCCAGCGAGCAGGACGTTCCCGCTCGGATCACACCGGCGCCCACCAGCCGGGATACACCACATCCGGTTCCCCGGGCCGGTACATTACGGCCATCGTGTCCAACATGCGCGGTCCAGGCAATGCACCACGGCGGCTCGACTGGCCGCTCGGCGGCGTACACCGGGTCCCGGCGGTCCCGCTGTCTCTGCTGTCTCTGCTGTCTCCGACGCTCCCCGGCGAGGCACCCAGCCCGATGAGTACGCCCGCGCGGGGCGGCCGCCATCCCGTCGGCCCGTCCGGCCGCCCGCCGGCAGCCGCCCCGCAGGCCGGCTCCACCTGACGGACCGAACGATCCATGTTGCTCTTCATCCCGCTGGCCCTGTGCGCCGCGTTCCTGCTCGCGTCGTCCGCGGCTCTGCAACAACGCGCCGCCGGACGCAGCCGGTTCGCCGCCCGTGACGACCGGGCGCACGCGCTGCCCGGGATGGGGCATCTGGTCGACCTGGCACGCGAGCCTATGTGGCTGCTGGGCTGGCTGACGAACGTCGCCGGGTTCTTCACCCAGGCGCTCGCCCTGCACCTTGGTTCCCTCGCCGAGGTGCAGCCCCTCATGGTCACCCAGTTACTGTTCGCGCTCCCGCTGGGCCTGGCCCGCACCCATCTGCGGATGGCGCGGGGAGCATGGTGGGCGGCGGCATCGATCTGCGTAGGCCTCGCGCTGCTCCTCACGGTCCAGGGACGCCTCCCCGCCCATGCGCCCCTGGACGAATACCGGCTGGTGCTGACCATCCTCGCGATCATTGCCCTCGCGGCGACACTGACGGTGTTCTCCCGCGGCCGGCGACCAGCGATGCGTGCGGCGATGCTCGGAGTCGGCGCCGGGCTGTTCTTCGCGCTGAGCGCCCTGCTGATGAAGCAGGCCACCGACGAGACCCTGAACGAGGGGATCGGTACCACCGCGACCCACTGGTTCGCCTACGCCTTGGGCGGAGTCACAATAGCCAGCCTCGTACTCGGGCAGATGGCGTTCGCCGTGGGTCCGCTCGCACCGACCGTCACCGCCATGAACATCACCAATCCGACGGTCTCCTACGCCCTCGCCGTGCTCGTCTTCGGGGTACCCGCCCCGGACACCCCCGGGGTTATCACGGGTGTCACGGTGGCGGCCCTGCTGGTCGTGGGCGGGGTCGTCCTGCTCGCCCGCTCGCCCGCCCTGCCACGCCCCACCCGTCGCCTGCCTGACGTCTCTCGCCACGACGCCCCTCGCCACGACGCTCCCGCCCCGATGCCCCCGTCCTGATGCCCGTCCTGGCGGGCGACGAGGTCGACAGGCTCCGGGGGACCGCCGCGGTCGCTCCGCCCGGTGGCGGCCGACGCGGGGGCAGACCCGGGGGGATCCGGGGAGCCGGCATGGGAACACCGTCCGCACCGTTGCGCTGGACCACCCGATGCGCCATCGCGGGCGGTGGGCCGGCGGGGATGATGCTCGGTCTGCTGCTGGCCCGCGCGGGGGTAGACGTCATCGTGCTGGAGAAGCACGCCGATTTCGCCCGTGACTTCCGCGGTGACACGATTCACCCGTCCACGATGGCAGTGATGGCGGAGTTGGGCCTGCTGACGGACTTCCTTCGCCTCCCGCACACCCGGGCCGCCACGCTGGCTTTGGATATGGCGGGCCGGCGCCGGACCGTTGTGGACTTCCGGCACCTGCGGACGCCCTGCCCGTTCATCGCCCTGATGCCTCAGTGGGACTTTCTCACGTTTCTGGCCGAGCGGACCGCCTCCTATCCGACGTTCCGCCTGGCGATGAGCACCGAGGCAACCGACCTGGTCCGGGCGAACGGACGGGTCGTGGGCGTACGCGCGGCTGGCCCCCTCGGGGAGGTCGAGATCCGGGCGGATCTGACGGTGGCTGCCGACGGCCGGCGCTCGACCTTGCGGTCCCGTGCCGGCCTGCCGGTGCGGGAGCACGGCGCTCCCTTCGACGTCCTCTGGTTCCGGCTGCCGAAAGACATGGGCGACGGGTCCGCGAGCGGCCGCCGGGCGGCGAGGGACGGGAACGGGAACGAGGAGGGGAACGGGCATGGGGAGGAAAAGGGGAACGAGCGTGGGGAGGAGGGAAACGGGGACGGATTCACCCTGGCGCACCTCCGCAAGGGCCACGCCCTGATCACCCTGGATCGACGCGACTACTGGCAGTGCGGCATGGTGGTCCGGAAGGGGTCGGCGCAGCGGCAGCCGAAGACGGCCGGCGGGCTGGCGGCGTTCCGTGCGCGGATCATCGCCGCGGCGCCGGCGCTGTCCAGTGCCGTCGACGACCTCACCGACTGGGACCAGGTGAAGACCCTGGTGGTGCAGGTCGACCGGCTTCGCCGATGGTTCCAGCCGGGTCTGCTCTGCATCGGCGATGCCGCCCACGCGATGTCCCCGGCGGGCGGTGTCGGGGTGAACTACGCCGTCCAGGACGCGGTGGCGACGGCGAACCTGATGGCCGCGACGCTGCGGGCCGGGCCGCCCGAGCCGGCCGAGCTGCGGCGGGTGCAGCGCCGGCGGACCTGGCCGGTCGTACTCATGCAGATGATCCAGGTCCGGCAGGGCGCCTTCCTGGTGCGCCTGCTGGGTGATGACGAGCGGCCGGCGCACGGCGGCAGCCCGTCACGCCGGGTCACGCGTGCCCCCATGACGAACGCGGTGGCGAACGCGACGGCAAGAACGGTGACGGGGGCGGTGCGGGCCGGGATGTCCAACCTGGTGACAGCCATGATGTCCCATGGGGTGACCGCCACGGCGGCGCCGCGGATCAGACGGGTGCTCGGGCGGGTCATCGGCATCGGATTCCGGCCCGAACACGTCCGCACCCCCGACGTGTTCGCCAAGAATACCGGGTACGCCAAGAATA
>NZ_CDWRCM010000261.1:0-4968 GCF_977927585.1 Frankia sp. CcWB2
ATCTACACCGTCTAATGCGTCGGCAGCGTCAGATGTGTATAAGAGACAGCCTTTTCCTGCTGCCCGCGGCATTCATCAGCGCATCCGATCATCAGTACACCCGACGGACAGACATCAGTACACCCGACGGGCGAGTACACCTGACGGGTAGCCCCATCGGCTGCTGTTTGGCCGCCGTCGCCTCGGTGCCGGCCGGGCCCCATCCGTCGCACGGGCGCGGAAGACACCTGGACGCGGAAGACAGGAGTGCGGATCATGCCTGCCATCCGGAGCGAGGCCACCTCGCCCACCTCCGCCATCTCGCCCACGTCTCCGACGGTCCATCCGCGGCCGGTCTTTCCACGGTCGGCGACGACCGGGGGGCCGGCCCACACGACCCACGGCAGCCACGCGACGGACCCGACCGGCACGACCGACGCTCGCGGGCACCATGAGCCGCTCGACGCCGAGACGTTGCACGACGCACTGGACGTTGCGGCCGCCCGGCATCCCGACACACCCGTCACGTTCCCGTCGACCCGCGAGGTGATCTCGCTGCGGGACCTCGCGGCCACCTCCCGGACGATCGCGGCCGCGCTGACGACGGACGGGGTCCAGGCCGGTGAGCGGGTCGGGGTACTGGCCGCGAACTCGGCCGAGTTTCTGCTCGCGCTCTTCGCGATCAGTCGGGCGGGCGCGGCGGCCTGTCCGCTGCCACTGCCGACCACCGCGCACGACCTCAACGGCTATGCCGACCGGGTCTCGCGCACCACGGCGGCCGCGGGCATCCACCGGGTGGTCACCGGAGGCCGGGTGTCCGCCATCCTGCGCCGGACGGCCGACCGGCTCGGCGGACTCCGGTTCCTCCCCGCGGCGGACCTGGCCCGCGACGCCGGTCCCGCCACGCCCACGCGCCAGCCACCTCCGAGTCCCGGGCGTCCGGTGGGTGCGGTGGGTGCGGTGGGTGCGGTGGGTGCGGACGACATCGCGATCGTGCAGTTCACCTCCGGCAGCACCGCGGCCCCGAAGGGCGTGGTACTCAGCCACCGCGCCGCGCTGTGCGGCATCCGCGCGATCATCGACGGCATCCGGCTCGGTGAGGGCGATCACGGCGGAATCTGGTTGCCGCTGTTCCACGACATGGGGCTGTTCGCGACCCTCAGTGCGATCATGACCGGCATCCCGATGACCGTCTGGTCCCCGGCGGACTTCGTCCGTGACCCCGCCGGCTGGCTGCGCTCGTTCCTCGCCAGCGGCGCCACGATCTCGCCGGCGCCAAACTTCGCCTACGACGACCTCGTCCGGGCGATCGACCCGGACGAGGTACCCGGGCTGGACATGCGCCGGTGGCGCGTCGCGCTGAACGGAGCCGAGCCGGTCTCCGCGGTCGGCGTTGAGCGATTCCTCGACCACTTCGCGCCGGCCGGGTTCGCCCCCACGGCGATGTTCCCCGTGTACGGGATGGCCGAGGCCACCCTGGCCGTGGCCTTCCCGCCGCTGGGCCGCGCCCCCGTGGTCACCTGGGTCGACCGGGACCGACTCGCCGCCGAGGGAATCGTGACGGAGGTCCCGCGCGAGCATCCGCGCGCCAAGGGGCTGGTCGCCGTCGGCCGGCCGGTCCGCGACATCCGGATTCGCATCGCCGACCTGCACGGTGACGTCCTGGCCGATCCGCTCGGCGACGGTCTGGCGCCGAGCCTGCGGGTGGGCGAGATCCAGATCCGGGGTGGTTCGGTCACCTCGGGCTACCTCACCGCGGGGGGCCTGACGACCGGGGGCTTCACCGCGGACGGCTGGCTGCGCACCGGCGACCTCGGCTTCCAGCGCGGCGACGATCTGTTCGTGACCGGCTGAGACAAGGAAATGATCATTATACGCGGCGTGAACTACTACCCCGAGGACGCCGAAGCGGCGGTGCGTGACCTTCCGGGCGTGCACCGACGTCGCGTCGTCGCCTTCGGCTCCCCCGACCAGCCAGACGCCGCCGACAGCCCCCCGGACGCCACCGGAGCGAAGGCTGCCGGCGGCGTCACGGTGGTCGGCGAGACCGCGCTGACCGAGCCCGCGGACCGAGCCCGACTCGCGACCGACCTGCGGATGGCGGCAACTGCGGCGCTGGGGCTGTCCACGGTGACGGTGCGTCTGGTCGAGCCCGGCGCGCTGCCCCGTACCTCCAGCGGCAAATTCCAACGGCTGGCGGTACGCGACCTGGTCGGGCGCGGCGTGCTCTGACCCGCAAGCCCCGCCTCCGATTCCGCACGCCCAGCGCGTTCCGCGCCCATCGACCAGCCGCGCGTTCCGCGCCTATCGACCAGGGAGCCCGATGCGCAGCCACCTGATGACGCCGAGCCCTGACGGCCCGCGGGAAGCCGACGATCCGGAGGACTACCTGAGCGTGCCGTGGTCCGTGCTCGCGGACTATCGGTGTTTCGGCTGCTCGCCGCACAATCCGCACGGGCTGCAACTACGCTTCTCCGCCCACGCCGACGGCATCTCGACCCGTTTCCGACTCGAACGCCGGCACGAGTCCTATCCCGGCGTCGTGCACGGTGGCCTCATCGGAGTGATCGTCGATGAGACGATGGGCAATCTGATCGTGCTGCAGGTCGGGCTCACCGCGTTCACCACCGCGCTGCGGGTGCGCTACCTCGCCCCGCTGAGCGTCGGCGCCGAGTACCGCTGCGTCGCCCGGCTGCACGGCGTCCCGGATGGTACCCCCGGCCGCGGGGACGCGGCACCGGTCGGCGGCACGGTCGGCGGAGCGAACAGCGGCGTAAACGGCGGCAGAGCAAACGGGCTGGTGCACGCCGAGGCCGAGATCCTCGACGATGCCGGGACGCTGCTCGCGACCGCAAGCGCAACCTACCGCCCGACCCCGATGGACACCGCCCGGGACCGGATGATGCTGAATCCGACCGAGGCCGACCGTGTCGCGCAGGCACTGGCGGCGACGCTCACCAGACCACCGGCCACCGGGTCCACCGCCGCCGGCCTCCCCACCTCAGAGGAGCACTGAATGTCAGTGTCGTATGCGGAGATCGTCACCACCGTCACCGCCATCGTCGCTCGTGAGCTCGGCATCCCGGTCGAGGACCTGGCTGCGGACGCCGATCTGCGCTCCGTGGAGGGCGCGGACTCGGTGAAGGTGCTCCGGATGATCGCCCGGGTAGAACGCGAGTACGACGTCGAGCTCGAGGACGAGGACGTCTTCTCGGCGGTCACCGTCGCCGAAGTCGCCGACGTCGTCCAGGCGGCGCTGCAGGTGCAGGCCGCATGAACTCGCCCGTCACCACCGCACCGGAGGCTGCGGTGGGCCTCGCCGCCGGGCCCACGACGGGCACCGAACCCACGACGAGCGACACCAATCAGCACTACGACCTGCCGCCCGAGGTCTTCGGCCTGTTCCTCGATCCCCTGCGCAAATACAGCTCGGGTCTTTACCGCACGGAGCACGACACCCTCGAGCAGGCGCAGATCGCCAAGCTCCACTTCGTCGCCGATCGGCTCGGCCTGCGCCGCGGTGGTCGCCTCCTCGACATCGGATGCGGCTGGGGTTCGCTGACGCTGTTCATGGCGGTCGAGTACGAAGCCGAGGTCGTCGGGGTCTCCCCCGCGGGGCGACAGCACGCCTACATCGCGCAGCGAGCTGCCGAACTCGGCGTGAGCGACCGCGTCACCACGGTCCAGGGTCACTTCGAGACGGTCGAGTTGCCCTCGGGGAGTTTCGACGCAGTGACAATGCTCGGCTCGATCGTGCACATGCCCGACCTCGATGTCGTGTTCCGGCGGGCCCGGGCGCTGCTGCGCCGCGACGGACGGCTGTACGTGTCGGAAAGCTGCTTTCGCAACGCTGCCACCCGGGGGGCGTTCGACCATCGGGAAGGGACCGAGTTCGTCCGCGCATCGATCTTCGGCTGGGGGGACATGCGGCCGCTGTCCGACCTCGTCACCGGTGCCGAGGACGCCGGTTTCTCCCTGGCAAGCCTAGACGATCTCACCGACGACTACCGGCGCACCATCGACGACTGGCTGGTGAACGTCGACGCGGCCGCGGAGCGGATCGACGCGATCCGCCCGGGAACGGCCGCGACGCTGCGCCGCTATCTGGAGGTCGCGAACGCCGGCTGGGGCTACATCACCAAGCACTACGCGCTGGTGTGCCGCAAGGCACGCTGACCGCCGCCGAGAGAGGAACGGGATCCACATCATGACGGCATCCGACATTCTCCGGCCGGCGTTCGGCCAGGCCCGCGGCGTCGAACCGCCGCGAGCCCCCGCACGCCCGGCCCTGGCGCCGCTGCTTCCTCCCGCCGAGGTCGAGGCGGCCGTCATCGCCTTCCACCAGGCGGGCTCCACCACCCGCCGCTTCAACGTCGAATCGACGTTCGCCTGGGAGAACGCCGACGCCGATCGGCTCACCGAGGGACAGCGATCCGCGGTCCGGTTCATCACGTTGATCGAGGACCACCTGCCCGGCTACTTCGGCGTGTACGAGCGGGCCTTCCCGCTGAACCCCGACGTCGACGTCGAGAACTTCGTGCACAACCGGGAGCTCTACCACTTCACCGTGCGTTGGGCGCAGGAGGAGGACAGCCACGCCCGGGTGCTGTTCCGCTACCAGGTCGCCGCCGGCATCGCCGATCCCGACGAGCTGCGGCGGGAACTGGCGACCGAGGGGCGCAAGCACTTCGAACTGCCGCACGACCACGCGGTCTCGCTGTTCGCCTACGCCCTGGTCCAAGAGAAGGCGACCCAGCTGTACTACCAGCAGCTGCGGGCGGTCGTCGGCGATCCGGTGTTGGCCGATCTGCCGAACCGGCTCGCCAAGGACGAGGCCCGGCACTTCACCTTTATGGCCGACATCGTGGAACGGTACCTGCGCCGCCACGGCGACGCCGTCGTCGAGCCGATCCGGGAGGTTATCGCGCACTTCTGGATCTGTCTCTTATACACATCTCCGAGCCCACGAGACGGACTCCTCTCTCGTAT
>NZ_CDWRCM010000262.1:0-4935 GCF_977927585.1 Frankia sp. CcWB2
CGGAAGACAGATCGAGACGGTGATGATGGAGATGGCCGCGCCCGATGACACCGCCGGCGAGGCGTTGGAGGCGATGTCCACCGAGGCCGCCATGCGCCTGATCGCGGGCCTGCCGTTGGACCAGGCGGAGGCGGTGCTCCTGCGAGTGGTCATGGGGCTGGACGCGAAGACCGCGGGGCGGGTCCTGGGCAAGCGCGCCGGCGCGGTCCGCACCGCGGCGCACCGAGGGCTGCGCAGGCTCGCCGAACAGCTCGGCGAATGTGGGGTTACCGGGGCTGGTCGACCGGAGGCAGGTGAACCAGGTGAACATGGTCGGGGTGGCGGCGCGCAGCGATGATCATGGGTTCCGGTCAGGTGCAACACGGCCAGGTGTAACACCGGTGAGGGCTTCGACGCTGAAGGACGTGAGATGAGCACACACCGACCCCGTCGGATCGGCCGGGGCGCCGCGGAGCGGATGCTTCGCGGCGGCCCGGTCAATGCGGGGGCCGGTGCGGATCCCCTTGGCGACCTGCTCGCCGCCGTGGCCGCTCCGGCCCGCGATGGCGAGCTCGACGGTGAGGAAGCGGCTGTGGCCGCTTTCCGGGAGGCGCGTCTCGCTCACGTCACCCAGCCGCGGAGAGAGCCCATGTTCAAGTTGTTGCTCGCGAAGTTCCTGACCGCGAAGGTCGCCGCCGTGGCGGTCGCGGCCACGGCCGTCGGAGGCGTCGCCGCCGCCGCTGGCACAGGAGTACTGCCCGTCCCCGGTGTAGGTGGCAGCGCCGCCGTGTCCCCGGTGGCTACGCCCTCCGCCGAGGTGACCGCGCCGCGGGTCTCGGCGCCGAGCGCCGGTGCGTCCGTCTCGGCGTCGCTGCTCGCGCTGTGCCATACCTACACGGCCGACGCCGGCGCGGCTCTCAGTTCCCCGGACCTGAACGCGCTGGTCACGGCCGCTGGCGGCAGTGACCAGGTCGGCGCCTTCTGCGCGAAGGCCCTGCAGGCCGAGGCCGGCGCCGGGGTGGGTGCGGCCGCCGGGCCGGGCGGCACGGGTGTCGGCGCGCAGGTTCCGGGTGTGGGTGTGGGTGTGGGTGCCGGGCCGGGTGGTGCGGGTCTCGGCGTCGAGGTCGGGCCGAGTGCGGGTGTGGGTGTGGGTGCCGGGCCGGGCGGCGCCGGTCTCGGCGCTAGCGTGGCGCCGTCGGTTCGTCGCTGACCGGTGGTCCCAGGAGGGGGCCGGCCAGTCTGGAGGGGGCCGGCCGGCCTGGAGGGGTCGGGGGTTCAGGCGGCGAGCCCGTGCCGCGCGTCCGCTGCCTGACAGCTGACGACCAGTTCGCCGTCGTGGGCGTCGACGCGCACCGTTCCGCCTTCGGTGACCTCGCCGCGGAGCAGCGCGCGGCCGATGCGGGTTTCGACGTCGTGGGAGATGTAACGGCGCAGCGGCCGGGCGCCGTAGACCGGGTCATATCCCGCCCGGACGATCAGACGCCGGCCGGCGTCGGTCAGCTCGAGGGTGATCCGCCGCTCGGCCAGGCGTCCGCGCAGGTCAGAGAACTGGAGATCGACGATCCGCTCGAGCTGGGGTAGGCCCAGCGGCCGGAACAGGATGATGTCGTCGATCCGATTGAGGAACTCCGGGCGGAAGTGCCCGCGCAGGTCGGCCATCACCCGGGCCTGCGCGTCGGGTCTGATTTGCCCGTCAGAGTCGACGCCGTCGAGCAGGTAGGGGGAGCCGATGTTGGAGGTCATGATGATGACGGTGTTGCGGAAGTCAACCCGGTGTCCCTGGGCGTCGGTGACGCGGCCGTCATCGAGGATCTGCAGCAGGACGTTGAACACGTCGGTGTGTGCCTTCTCGATCTCGTCGAAGAGCACCACCGCGTAGGGCTTGCGTCGGACCGCCTCGGTGAGCTGGCCGCCCTCCTCGTAGCCGACGTAGCCGGGGGGAGCGCCGACGAGCCGGCTGACCGTGTGCCGTTCCTGGTACTCGCTCATGTCGAGGCGGGTCATGTTCTCCTCGGTGTCGAACAGGGCGGCGGCCAAGGCCCTGGCCAGCTCGGTCTTGCCGACGCCGGTGGGTCCGAGGAAGATGAACGAGCCGATGGGCCGGCGGGGGTCGCGGATGCCGGAGCGGGCCCGGATGATCGCGTCGGTGACCAGCGTGACGGCCTCATCCTGGCCGACGACCCGCTGGCGCAGGGTGTCGTCGAGGCACAGCAGCTTCTCGCGTTCGGTCTCGCGCAGCCGGGAGACCGGGATGCCGGTCCAGGCCGCGACGATCTCGGCGATCTCCTCGTCGGTGACGACCTCGCGCAGCAGCCGCTGCTCGCCCTGTTTGGCGGCGAGCCGGTCCTCCTCGGCCGCGAGTCGCCGTCCCAGCTCACCCAACCGGCCGTAGCGCAGCTCGGCGGCCCGGTTCAGGTCGTAGGCTCGTTCGGCTTCCTCGGCTTCGCGGCGCACCCGTTCGAGCTCCTCGCGTAGCTGCTGAACCCGCCGGATCGCCTGGCGTTCGGCATCCCACTGGGCGCGCTTGGCATCGGCCTCGGCGCGCAGGTCGGTGAGCTCCCGGCGCAGCTCGGCCAGCCGGGTCTCGCTGGCCGGGTCGGTCTCCTTGGCCAGGGCGGCTTCCTCGATTTCCAGGCGGGTGACCCGCCGGGTGATCTCGTCGAGCTCGGCGGGCATCGAGTCGATCTCGGTGCGTAGCCGGGCGCAGGCCTCGTCGACCAGGTCGATCGCCTTGTCCGGCAGGAATCGGTCGGTGATGTAACGGTAGCTCATCGTGGCAGCGGCGACCAGTGCGCCATCCTGGATCTTTACTCCGTGGTAGATCTCGAAGCGTTCCCGCAGCCCGCGCAGGATCGAGATGGTGTCCTCGACGGTGGGCTCGTCGACCATGACCGGCTGGAAGCGGCGTTCCAGTGCGGCGTCGGACTCCACGCGCTTGCGGTACTCGTCCAGCGTCGTTGCGCCGATCATGTGCAGCTCGCCGCGGGCGAGCATCGGCTTGAGCATGTTGCCGGCGTCTATGGCGCCTTCGGCCGCGCCGGCTCCCACCACGGTGTGCAGCTCGTCGACGAAGAGCAGAATGCGGCCCTGGGCGGCCTTGATCTCGGCCAGCACGGCCTTGAGCCGCTCCTCGAACTCGCCGCGGTACTTGGCGCCCGCGACCAGGGATCCCAGGTCCAACGCGAAGATCGTCTTGCCGCGTAGTCCTTCCGGGACGTCGCGGTGGACGATGCGCTGCGCCAGGCCCTCCACGATCGCGGTCTTGCCGACGCCCGGATCGCCGAGCAGCACCGGGTTGTTCTTCGTCTTGCGGCTGAGGATCTGGATGACGCGGCGGATCTCGGCGTCGCGGCCGATGACCGGTTCCAGCGTGCCGTCGCGGGCCTGGACAACCAGGTCGCGGCCGTACTTCTCCAGCGCCTCGTAGGTGGCTTCCGGCGTCGCGGAGGTGACCCGCTGATGGCCGCGTACCTGGGTGAGCGCGGCGAGGAACGACTCCCGGGTGATCCCATGCTCCGCCAGCCGCCTCCCGGCCTCGGTGGCCGACCCCTCCTCGGCTAGCGCGAGGAGAAGGTGTTCCACCGAGACGTAGTCGTCCCTGAGCCGCCCGGCCTCGCGCTCGGCCGCATCCAGCAGCCGGGACAGCCGCTGGGTGAGGAACACCCGCCCGGGGGCGGCGCCCGGCCCGCTGACCTTCGGCCGCCGGGCCAGGTCGGCTTCGACGGCGGCGGCCAGCGCGGCGGAGTCGGTGCCGGTCTGCCCGATCAACCGGGGGATCAGCCCGTCCGGGGCCTGCAGCAGGGCGAGGAGCAGATGCTCGCCGTCGACCTCGGTGTGCCCGAGCGCGGTCGCCCTGGCCTGCGCCGCGGCCAAGGCCTTCTGGGACTTCTGAGTCAGCCGGTTCATGTCCACGGCGGTGTGCTCCTTGCGGCTGTCGGAGATCGAGCGGCCTGGTCACCGCGCAGCGCGGCTTCCAGCAGGTCGATGCGGTCGAGCAGGTCGAGGACGAGACCGATCGCGGCGTAGTTCAGGCACAGGCCGGCCCGCAGCCGTTGGATCCTCGCGATCGTCGCCGGGGTGTCCGGGGCGAACCACAGCGTCCCGGTGGCGTCGCGGGAGGCCTCCAGCAGGCCGAGCGCCACGAACCGGCGGACCAGGTCGGGATGCAGCCCGCCGCGGCTGGCGACCGTCTCCACGGTCAGCTTCCGGGCTGGTGCCAGCGGGTAACGCGGCCGGGTGATCGGCGACGGCGCCGTCCGCTGCTGCGACGGGGATGGGATGGTCATCGCCAGGATCCCTTGCTCGGATCGGACTTTCTGGGGTTGGAGTTTCTCGGGTCGGAGTTTCTCGGGTCGAAGGTCGAGGTGGCCGCCAGTTCTCCGAACAGCGCCCGCTCCCGGTCGGTCAGCGTCGGCGGCACTGCCACGCTGACCTCGGCGTAGAGGTCGCCCGGCCGTCCCGACGGATTCGGCAGGCCCTCGCCACGCAGCCGCAGCCGGCGGCCACTCGACGAACCCGCCGGGACGTGGACCTTGACCTCGCCGCCGGGAGTGCTGGTCGAGACCGTCGCGCCCAGCGCCGCCTCCCACGGGGTGACCGGTAGCTTCAGCTGGATATCGCGGCCGCCCACCCGATAGCGGGGGTGCAGTGCGATCCGTACCCGCAGGTAGAGGTCGCCGGGCGGGGCGTCACCGCTGCCACGGCCGCCCTGCCCGGCCAGCCGGATCCGCTGACCGGCCACCACCCCCGCGGGGATGCTGACCTGGTAAGAACGCGGCCCGTCCGAGCCGGTCAGCGTGACCCGGCGGCGACCACCCCGGTACGCCTCCTCGACCGTCAGGCTGAGCTCGGCTTCCTGGTCGGCGCCCGGGATCGGCCCGGCCGCGCCACGGGCCCCGAAAAGGGTTCCGAACAGATCCTCGAATCCGGCTGTGCCGAAACCCGCCCCCCCATCCC
>NZ_CDWRCM010000263.1:0-1519 GCF_977927585.1 Frankia sp. CcWB2
GATGTGCCTGGTGCCTGGTGGCTGTGCCTGGTGCCTGGTGCCTGGTGCCTGGTGCCTGGTGCCTGGTGCCTGCGGTGGCGGACGGAGTGATTCCGGATCCGGAGGTGTTCCTCGGGTGAGAGGCGGTGATGCGCACCGAGGGCGCCACGGTGCGGCGGAGCCCGGCGCGAGGCCCGTGCCCGGTGCTCAGGATTGGCGAGGCGACAGATGATCATCCGTGTAGTGGAGGTGAAGATGTCCGAGGAGACCGGCCCTCCGGGGGATGTACCGGACGAGATGCCCGGTGGGCTGCCCGCCCGCGGACGACGTGATAGATCCAGCTCGGTGCCGTCCGAGGTGACGTCCTGGGGGGATGACGGTGCGGACCGGTCCCGGCCGGGACCGGCGGGTGAGGTCTACGACTGGTACACCCGGGGGATGGCGCTGCTCGGCCACGGGGACGCCAATGCCGCGGTGCAGCTGCTGGCCCACGCCGTCGCGGCCGAACCCGCCTCGCCGAGCGTGCGGGAGGCGCTGGCCCGGGCGCAGTTCACCGCCGGTCAGTACGGCGCGGCCCGGGAGACCTTCGCCTGGATCGTGGATCGGCATCCCACCGACGACTACGCCCAGTTCGGCCTCGGGTTGTCCGCCCGCAAGATCGGTGATCTTCGGGTGGCCGTGGAGCATCTGGCGCTGGCCGTGGCGATGCGTCCCGACATCCGACACTACGATGTCGCGCTGCGTGGCGCCCGCGCGGCGTTGGCCCGAGCGTGACCCGGCCGGCCGCCGTGCCCGCGGACGAGACCACGTCAGCCAGCTCTTCGTCAGCCAGTTCTTCCGCGGTCTCCTCCGCTTCGTCGTCTTCCGTGTTTTCTGGTTTCTCCGTGCCTTCCGGTGGCTTCCCCGGGCCGTTGCGTGGGACGGACCGGCCGCTGGCCGATCTGTTCGACGTCGCCCTGATGGATCTTGACGGTGTCGTCAACCGTGGGGGCACCGCCGTGCCGCACGCGGCGGACACCATCGCCGCCGCGGGCCGCCGGGGGATGCGCACGGTGTACGTCACGAACAACGCACTGCGCCCGCCGGCCGAGGTCGCCGCCCGCCTGCGCGGCTTCGGCGTACCGGCGCAAACCGAGGACGTCGTCACCTCGGCGCAGGCAGCGGCGCACGTCCTGGCTGAACGGCTGGGCACCGGATCCCGGGTGCTCATTACCGGAGGGCGGGGACTTCGACAGGCGGTGACGGAGGAGGGCCTGGTCCCGGTGGACTCGGCCGAGGACGATCCGGCGGCGGTGGTCCAGGGGTTCGACCCGGATCTCACCTATGCCCGCCTCGCCGAGGCGGCCTATGCCATCCGGGCCGGAGCACTGTGGATCGCCAGCAACGCCGATCGCACCGTGCCGACCGAGCGGGGCGTCGCGCCCGGCAACGGATCCGTCATCGCCTTCCTGCGGGCCGCCACGGACCGCGAGCCGGTGGTGACCGGCAAGCCCGAGTCGGCGATGCACCGCGAGTCGATGCGGCGCAGCGGAGCCCGGAC
>NZ_CDWRCM010000263.1:1609-2399 GCF_977927585.1 Frankia sp. CcWB2
CCCCTCATCGTCGGTGACCGGCTCGACACCGACATCGAGGCCGGTCACCGGACGTCGACGCCGACCCTGCTCGTCTTCACCGGGGTGACGACCCCCGGGGACCTGCTCGCCGCTCCCGCTCCGCACCGTCCCGACTTCGTCGCCGCGGACCTGCGCGGGCTGCTCCGGGCGGCGCCACCGGTGAAGGCCGTCCCGGAGCTGGGGAACCACGCCTATCGTTGCGGCGTCTGGAGCAGCCGGGTCGAGGAGGGGACGCTGCACTGGTCGGGTGAGAGCCACGGGTCGGGTGAGAGCCACGGGCCGGGCGATGACGCGTCGGGTGGCGATCGTTCGGGTAGCGGTCATTCCGGTGGGAATGCGTCAGACTGGGATGTGCCGGGCGACGACACGTGGAACGGGGACGGCACCGACGGGCTGGACGGGCTGCGGGCCGCCTGCGCCACAGTCTGGTCCGCCCTGGACAGGGGCGTCGCCGTCCACACGATCGCGGCGCGACGCCCGCCGGGCTGCGAGGACCTGATGGCTCCGGCGCCCCGGGCGCTGGAGCCCGTGGCGCCCGCCTGAGTCCCGGCGCCTTGGAGCATCGTCGGCGAACAGGCGCATCGTCACAGCAGCGAGCGGACCCGCAGCAGATCCCGCACGCTCGCGTCCACCTTCAGCCGTCCACTGGCCCAGGCGGTCATCGCGGGAAGCCTTCCCTCGGCGACCGCCACCAGGTCGTCGCTGTCCAGCGTTAGGATGATCTGGCGTCGTCGCGGGTGCCCTCGCCGATGTGCCGCAGGCAGCCGTC
>NZ_CDWRCM010000263.1:2787-5396 GCF_977927585.1 Frankia sp. CcWB2
GAAGACGGCATCGAGATCGGGGATACGGCAGACGATGACGCGATCCGGGGCACGCGGGGGACGGCCGTCGGCGGAGAGCCCATCCAGGCGGGCGGCGAGAGCATGGAGCGCGGCCTCGCACTGCGACCTGTCGGCCATCCCGGCCGGTCCTCCTCTCGGCCTGTTCGACCTGTGCCCCTCTCGGCCCGGCGTGTCCGGGACACTAGCGTGGGAGTAGGTGTTCCGGGCGGGACGACCCGCGTGGTGGGCGAGTTTACACCGGTTGCGAGCCGATCTCCGGTGGTCCTGACGGACCCGGGGTGAGGTCCCGGGCCGGCCGAGGGCGGATCCGGCCGGACGAGGAGTGGACAGGACATGAGATTCGTCGCATGACGCACGCCGCCAGGGTCCGTCGCGTCAGCGGCCGTGAGTGCGGGAGGCTGACAACGTGAACACCGAGAATCTGCCCGCCGAGGTTCGCGACGCCCTTGGCCGGCTGGACATGCTCGACGTCCTACCGACGGCCGCGCATGTCGAGGTCTTCGAGGAGATAAACCGCCGGTTGGCCGGGGCACTGGCGGACCTGGATGGGATCGCTGACCAGGTTAAGGGCGCTGACCACGTCAAGGGCGCTGGGGGCGCGGCCGGGCCGGGCGTGCCCGTTCCGGCGCGTTCCGGGGCGCGTCCCACGGGAGGGCCGCGGCCCGGGCCGGGCATGATCCGGCCGGTGCGGTGAGTCGCTCCGGGGTCACGATGTCCCGCCGGACGCGTCTGGACAGCGAACTTGTCCGTCGTGGTCTCGCCCGGTCCCGGGAGCAGGCCGTTGCGGCGATCACCGCGGGTCGGGTGCTGGTCGGCGGCATTCCTGCCACGAAGGCCGCCACGGTGGTCGACGGATCCACCTCCATCGCGGTGACGAAGGGGGACGATCCCGGCTACGCCTCCCGCGGCGCGCACAAACTTCTCGGTGCCTTCGAGGCCTTCGGGGTCCCCGCACCGGAACCGGGGCCGGGTGTCGAAATCCCGCGTTCCACCGGCCCCACGCTGGTCGTGGCCGGTCGACGGTGCCTGGACGTCGGTGCCTCCACCGGCGGCTTCACCGACGTGCTGCTGCGGTACGGGGCGGCCTCCGTCGTGGCCGTGGACGTCGGCTACGGGCAGTTGCTGTGGCGGCTGCGCTGCGATCCCCGGGTCTGCGTGCTCGACCGCACCAACGCCCGGAACCTGACGCCCGCCGAGATCGGTGACCGCGTCGACCTGGTCGTCGGGGACCTGTCGTTCATCTCGCTGGCCCTGGCGCTGCCCGCGCTGCGCGCCTGCGCGGTCCCAGACGCCGATTTCGTGCTGCTGGTGAAGCCCCAGTTCGAGGTCGGCCGGGAGTGGCTCGGGCCAGGCGGGGTGGTGCGCGACACCGCGTTGCACGCCGAGGCGGTCCGCGACGTGGCCACGTCCGCAGCCATGCTAGATCTCGGCGTGCGTGGTGTCACGGCGAGTCCGCTGCCCGGCCCGGCGGGCAATGTCGAGTACCTGCTGTGGCTGGTCGCCGGGGCCCCACCGCTCGACGCGGACGTCCTGGCCGGGGCGATCGCCGCCGGCCCCGCGGGATCGGGGCGTCGGGCATGACGCGGGAGATCCTCGTTGTCACCCATCCCCGCCGCTCGGTGGTCCGGGAGAGCGCCCATTGGGTCATCGAGGGCCTGGCCGCAGCCGGGGTGTCGCCGCGAGTGCTGCGGGACGAGGCGGAGATGCTCGACCTGACCGCCGCCAACATCGTGCCGCACGACGCCGACGCGGCCGTCGGGGTGGAACTGGTGCTGGTCCTCGGCGGCGACGGCAGCCTGCTGCGCGGCGCGGAGCTGGCCCGCACCGCTGACGCCTCGCTGCTGGGCGTGAACCTCGGGCACGTCGGGTTCCTCGCCGAGGCTGAACCCGACGCGCTGGAATCCACCATCGAGCACGTCGTCCGCAAGGACTACACGGTCGAGGAACGCATGACGGTCGACGTCACGGTCCGGCGGCGTGGCGAGGTCACCTATACCGGCTGGGCGCTCAACGAGATGTCCCTGGAGAAGGCCGAGCGCGCTCGGATGCTGGAATGCGTGCTGGAGATTGACGGGCGTCCGCTGTCCCGGTGGGGATGCGACGGGGTGATCTGTTCGACGCCCACCGGATCCACCGCCTACGCCTTCTCGGCCGGTGGTCCGGTGATGTGGCCGGGCGTCGAGGCCCTGCTGGTCGCCCCGATCAGCGCGCACGCGCTGTTCGCCCGGCCGCTCGTGCTGGCGCCGGCCTCCGCGGTCGCCGTGGAGATCCTGCCGCCGGTGCCCGCGGTCCTCTACTGTGACGGCCGGCGGTTCGTCGAGGTGCCCCCCGAGTCGCGGGTCGAGGTGGTCCGCGGCCGCCAACCGGTGCGGCTCGCCGTGGTGCATCCGCTGCCGTTCACTGATCGTCTCGTCGCCAAGTTTGGCCTTCCGGTGGAAGGCTGGCGAGGACGCAACCAACGTGCCTCCCCCGCGTAGCGACTTCGCCGCGACGCGGGGACCCCTGGCCTAGGGCCTGTTTGGGAAGTAGGTCCCGAGGCTGGCCGTGGATCTGATGGTGATTTTCGGATTGCATGATCCGTTGTGTGG
>NZ_CDWRCM010000264.1:0-2603 GCF_977927585.1 Frankia sp. CcWB2
CCGCAGGCCACCACTCGTGTGCGCCGGGTGCCTCGTCGGGGTGGACGGGCAGTGGCCGGTGGTGGTGGGTGATCGGGTGTCCGGCGCGGCGCAGGACCTGGTCGACCAGTCGCCAGCGGATCGGGCCGTCATCGCGGGCGGGGCGGAAACCGTCGGTGTTGAGCTGATCGGCGATCTGGCGAGGATCCAGGCCGCGGCGGGTGAGCTCGATCACGCGGGCGGTGAGCTGGGGGTAGTAGCTGAGGTCTTCGAAGCGTTGGAGGAGGCGGCGGAGCACCCCGGTGGTGGTCATCCCGCCGGCCCAGCAGATGGTGACGTCGACCAGTTCGCTGCGGCCACGGACGGTGACGATGATTTCGTCGATGACGGCGCGGATGATCTGCTTGCGGTCGGCGTTGTCGGTGGTCGGTGCGTTCCAGAGGGTGGGCAGGTCGGCTGCCGCGGCGGCGATGGCCTGCTTGTCAGGGGCGGTCAAGGGCACGGGGGCGGTGTGCTGGAAGCGGTGCCAGTCCTCGGTGAGCTGCCGGTGGTGGGCCAGGGCTTGTTCCCAGTCGGCTTCCAGCTGGCGGACCACCAGGCGGTTCTCGGGCTCGGCCAGCTGATAGCAGCGGCAGGCGTGGTCCACGGCCTGCTGGGCACGTTCCAGCCGCTGGGTCCAGATCTTGTTCAGCGCGGCCCGGTCGGCATGGAGCTGTTCGGCTGCGGCGATGCTGACCTGTGCGGCGGCCGGGGTCAGCGCGGCCAGCAGCCGGGCGGTGATGAAGGTGTCCAGACAGCGGCCGCTGAGGTGCTGACAGTGCGGGCCGCCGTAGTCGGCGCCGGCTCCGGTGCAGTTGTAGCTGGTGCGGGGTTTACCGGCGTCGATGTGATAGGCCACCGTCATCCGGCGGCGGCATCGGCCGCAGCGCAGCAGCCCCGCCAGCAGCGCCGGGCCGTAGCGCACCGCGCCGGGCACGTCGGCGTGTGGCTGGTTCGCGGCCAGGCGGGCTTGGTTGGCCTCGTACTGCGCCACGGTGATGTAGGCGGGCAACGCGTCCTCGATCCAGGCCAGCCACTCGGCGCGCTCCATCCGCCGCAGCCCGGCCTTGGGATGCCCGGGGCGGCGGCGGGAAGGATCGACCCGCCGCCGCCCATACACGTAGACCCCGGCATAGATCGGGCTGCCGAGCATGCAGGTTAGGGTGGCGCGGGCTGGCCGTTTCCACACCAGCTCGCCCCTGTCGGAGCCCGAGCGGGCCCGGATCCCGATCTGGATGCCGTGTTCGACCAGGAAACGCATCACGCCCTGGATCGAACCGAGCTCGGCGAACTTCGCGAAGACCAGACGCACCACGGACTGCACCTGCTCATCGGGGTCCAGCACCGCCTCGCCCGACGGACGACGCCAATACCCCACCGGCAGCGCGATGGCCAACTCGCCGCGGCGGGCCTTGTTCACCCGCCCGGCCTGCATCCGCTGATTGATCAGATACAGCTCGGCCTCGGACATCGTCCCTTTCAACCCCAGCAGCAACCGGTCGTTGTACTCGGCCGGGTCGTACACGCCATCGACGTCCGCCAGCAGCGCACCACCGAGCGCGCACAACTCGATCAGCTGGTACCAGTCCTTCCCCGAGCGTGCCAGACGCGACATCTCCGTGCCCAGTACCAGCCCGACGTGCCCCAAAGAGATTTCGGCTACCAGCCGCTGGAACCCCGCCCGGTCGACCGCGCTCGCCCCGGACCTGCCCAGGTCATCGTCGATCACCTGGACCCGCGACGCCGTCCAGCCCAGCGCCACGGCCCGGTCCACCAACGCGTACTGCAACCGCGTCGACTCACCGTGCCCCAGCACCTGCCCGCGGGTGGACTGGCGCACATACACCACCGCCGGCCGGTCGGTATGGCGACAGGTCACCTTGCCGCCCGACCGCTCCCACGGCATCACCGTGGTCACCGGTCACTCTCCGAGCTCGGTGCCGCCGGGGCCTGCTGGTTCGCCGCCTCGCTCCGCGACGGCAGACTCTTGCGAGCGATCAGCGCCAGCCAGTACACCGCCGTCCGGCGATTGGCCACCGGCAGCCCCGTCCACAGACTCGCCACATCCGGCTCTGCCTGGATCTGGGGCGCCCGTCGTCTCCGCCGTCCATGGTGCCCCACCTCCTTGCCGGCCACGGGCCTGCAACCGCTCAACCACCTCGACCAGCCGCAGCAGCCCCTCACGCCCGATTGTCGGCCCCTGATCGGGTTCTTGGCTACTCACAGGTGCAGTCTGATGAACAGATGTCGATGTGCCAGTGCTGGCGGGCGAACAGCGCGAGTAATGTGGCCGGCGCCTGCTCGAAGGTAAGGCTGGTGATCCCGTAGGCGGTCTCGCGGGTCGCCGGCCTGCCTTTCACCCGGCGCCAGCGGTGGATACGGATCGCCTGGGCCGCGTGCGGGAAGTCGAGGTGGGCGACGGTGGCGGCCTTGATACCGCGGGTCTCGTCGCGGCCGTGGCCATAATGGATCAACCAGCCCCCAGCGATCATCGAGACCGAGGAGACGCTACCCACAGACCAAGCCGCCTGATGTCTCACCGGGATTGACAGGCTCCGACCCACCGCCACTACGCAAAGCAGCTG
>NZ_CDWRCM010000264.1:2713-3263 GCF_977927585.1 Frankia sp. CcWB2
ACACCTACCAGAAAGCCGTCGACCAACTCATCCAGCACGCCGGCCTCGCAGCCTGACCCGCCTACCCAGAACTTGACCCATCCTTCGCGGCTTCGCCCGCCCAAGCCTTCTAGCCTGGCGGGGCGTCCTCGGCCAGGACGTCGAAGCGGGTCGCTCCCGTGGGTGGGCGGAGGAACGGGGTGCGCTGGCGCTGGGACCAGAGGATCGGGGCGCCGGACGTGTCGCGCGCCAACCGGCGGCGGCGGGTCAGCGTGACGCCGATCGACGGGATCGTGGCTGGCTCGATCTCATGGACGGTCTCGCCGCCGGGACCGCGGACGCGCAGTACCTCGGCTGCGGCCGCCGGCAACAGGACCAGGTCGGGACCGGACGGGTCGGCCAGCCGGCGCTGCACGAAGCGGCGCCGGTCGTCGACCTCGTACGGGTGCCAGTGCACGGCCGCGTCCCGCCCGGCGGCGTAAACGTAGGACGCGGGCTCCACGTGCGGCAGCACGGACGCCGGCGGCTGCGCCGGCACCGCGTGGCCGTCGAGCCGCCGCTCGACCGCCCA
>NZ_CDWRCM010000264.1:3576-4492 GCF_977927585.1 Frankia sp. CcWB2
AGGTTCGCGTACTCGTCCAGGCCCAGCAGTACCTCCTCGACGGGCGTGACCGCCCGCAGCCACACGACCAGTGAGGACGGCGAGAGCCCGGAGGTCCGGAACAGGTACCAGTCTGGCGGCGGCGCCACCGCGTACGAGTCACCGAACGAGTCGGTCACAACCACCGAGGGCAGCGTGAGCACGGACCCGGCGGCCGCATCGACGGGGAACAGGAACCAGTCGTCGCCGTGCGTCGAAATCAGCTCCAGCAGCAGCGTGGTCGCGACGTGGCTGCTGTCCGGCGGGTAGCCGCCGATGTCGACCGCCGCGTCCTCAATCTCCCACCACCGGCTGTTCGGCGCGCCGGGGTAGTGCAACGCCACCGGGTACGCCCGCCGTTCGGCCGCCGCGGCGAGCGACACCGGCCCTGCGCCGGAGCCGGAGAACCAGTCGACCCGCCCGCCTCGGTGCCGCGGCAGCGCGAGCGTCGTGTCCCCTACCGGGAACTCGGCCGTGTAGACCAGCTCCGCCGGGTCCCACCGCAACGGCGGCACACCGGGAATCCCAGCGAAGTCCGTCGCGGTGAGCCCCAGCGGCTCGGGATCCCGCCAGGCGGCGAGCCCGTCGAGCGCACCGGCCAGCCCCTCATACGGCGGCGGCGGATCCACCAGCAGGTAGGCAGGGTCCACAGTAGACGGGTCGAGGTCCAGCGCAGCACCCACTCGCACCCGCCGTCCCAGAGTCCACCAGCTGTCCGTTTCGGACTCGACGAGCGCCTCGGCCGGCACCACCGTCGGGTCGCCGGCCGGGTCGTCCGGCGCGGGCTGCACCGGCGACGACGACGCCGAGAACGTCACGAGCACCGGCGTGGTCGCGTTCTCGCCCTGGTGCTCGCCCATCTGCCACTGCCGGGACAGGAACCACACCGGGTCGTGCA
>NZ_CDWRCM010000264.1:4774-5603 GCF_977927585.1 Frankia sp. CcWB2
CGCCCGCGGCGAAGCCGGCGGCCAGCGAGCGCCGGGTCGGGTCGGGCTCGATCCGGCGGTGGACGTCGTAGCGGTCGGCCATCAGAACGACGTCCCCTCAACCTTGAACCCGGTCTGCCCTGTGCCCTCGAGCAGGACTGTCGGCACCGCAGCCTGCAGCCCGCCGAGGTGCTCGGGCCGCCCGGCCCGCGCGTGCGCGAGCAGCCGGGTGTCCGCGAGCACCGCGACGAGCCCCTCGGTCGTGGCCCCCACCCCGTACGACGCCGAGAGATCGGGCGGCACCGCCAGCAGGATCGCCTGCGGCGGCCTCGCGGCCGGTACGTTGAACCCGAACGCGGCCGTCGTGGTTTGCCGGGACCGCGGCACCGACTCACTCCAGCTGTCCACGAGCCCGGTTGCCACCAGCACGTCGGGCTGTGCCGACCACACATCCCCGAGCCCGTATCCGGCGATGAACCGCGGCAGCGCCGCACGCGGATTCCCGCCCGGCGCGGTCCGCGAGGCCCGCAGGTCGGCCAGCGCCGCCGTACGCCAGTGGTCGCCCGGCGCGCTCGAGGTCGGTGCCAGGGACGGTGCATCCCCGACGAGCGCGGCGAGCTGCACGGCCTCCAGCCGGGCGACATGCGGCCGGACCGCCGCGACGACCGGCAGCCACTCCTCGTCGAGTCCCGGGTCGGCGGCGGCGGTCAGCCCGCTGAGCTCACGCAGCGTGCCGAGTGGCACTGCGGACAGCACGGCCAGGTGGCCCTCGGGCGCGGCGAGCTCGGCGATCGCGCGGCCGACCGGCTCCCGCGCGCCGATCGGCGGCGCGGCCTGCAGCCGCGCGGCG
>NZ_CDWRCM010000265.1:0-3719 GCF_977927585.1 Frankia sp. CcWB2
CGGCAGCTCGGCCGTGATCCGGGCCGGGGCGACCGGCGGCAAGCCCCGCGCCGCCGGCACCACCAGCGTCGGGCCCGCCAGGTCGGCCAGGGCCGAGCGCCAGGCCCGCTCGGCGGCGGCGGTGTCCCGCTCGCGCAGCCAAAGCAGGTAGTCGCGGTACGAACCGCGCGACGCGGGCGGGGTCGACGCCGGCTCTTCCGCCCACTCAGTCCCCGGCTCGCCGCCCCCGGCGGCGTACAGCTCGAGCAGGCCCTCGACGACGAGCGCGCCCGACCAGCCGTCCCACAGCAGCACCTGGCGGTTGATCACCAGCCGGGACCGCCCCTCGGCCAGGTGGATCAGGATCAGCCGGAACAGTGGCGGCCGCGCCACGTCGAACGGGCGGGCCCGGTCGGCGGCGGCGATCCGCTCGGCCGCCGCCGACCGCTCGGGCTCGGCCAGTCCGGACAGATCGATCTCCTCGACCGGGGCGGGCAGGTCGCGCGCGATGACCTGCGCCGGGCGGGACAGGCCGTCGCTGAGGAAGCCGGCGCGCAGGGTCGGGTTGCGGGCCATGAAGGTCGCGCAGGCCCGGCGCAGCCGGCCGGCGTCGAGCCGATGGTCGAAGTCCAACGAGAACTGGGCGGTGTAGGCGTCGCTGGTCGCGTCGAGCGCCGAGTGGAAGTACAGGCCATCCTGGAGCGGCGAGAGCGGCCAGACGTCCTCGACCGGCGCCGGGAAGGTACGCGCGATCCGGTCCGCCTCGGCCGGCGGGAGCGCGATGAGCTCGACCGGCTGGCCGAGCGCGGCGGGGCCGGAACCGGGACCGAGACCGGGACCGCCGGCCGGCGCCAGCGAGGCCAGCTCCCCCAGCGCGTCGAGGAAGCCGTCGGCGATGCGCGCGGCCTCGTCCGCCGCCAGCACGGTGGTCAGGTAGGTGAGCGTCGCGCGCAGCACCGGCCCGGCTCCGGCCGAGGACGTCTGGGCGGTCTCGACGCTGACCACATCGATGGTCAGTGGATAACCGACGCCCAGGCCGGGGTCGGGCTCGGCGGCCAGCGCGTCGAACTCCTCGGCCGGCCCCCAGTCGGCCCGGCGGTCGGCGCCGAAGCGACCGAGGTAGTTGAACAGCACCTGGGGCTGTCCGGCCCGGGCCAGGGCCGGGCCGGCGAGCGGGTTGGCGTAGCGGAGCAGGCCGAAGCCGATGCCGCGCTCGGGCGTGGCCCGCAGGCGGGCCGTCACCTCGGTCAGCGTCGCGCCGGCGCCGGCCCGGGGCGGCGCGAGCCGGACCGGCGCGATGCTGGTGAACCAGCCGACGGTGCGGGCGAGGTCCAGTCCGGGGGCGATCTCCTCGCGGCCGTGGCGCTCGAGATCGACCAGGAGGTCGCCGTCGCCGTCCGCCGGGGCGGGCCGGATCGCCATGCGCAAGCCGGCCAGCAGGACGTCGGTGACCTCGGCGCCGGTCGCCGCCGGGACGCCGGTGAGCAGGGCGGTCGTGGCCGCCGCCGGCAGCTCGACGACCAGTCGCCCGGTGTCGGCCACAGTGCCGACGGCCGCTGGGCCGAGCGGGGGCCCGGCGGCTTCGGCGACCGGTCCGGGCGGCTCGGGGAAGGGACGCGCGCCCGGGGCGAGCGTCTCCAGCCAGTAGGCCAGCTCGCCGAGGCGGGCCGGGGCGGTCGCGTGTTCGGCGACCACCTGGCTGAAGGCGCGCAGTGAGGTGCCGACCGGCTCGAGCGCCGGCCGCCGGCCAGCCCGGGCCGCCGCGTAGGCCGCCTCGAGGTCGGCCAGCAGGATACGCCAGGACACGCCGTCCACGACGAGGTGGTGGGCCACCATCACCAGCCGGCCCGGTTCGCTGGGACCGGCGTCGAGCCAGACCGCGCGCAACGTCGTCCCGGTGTCGGGGTCGAGGCGCCCGGCGGCCGAACCGGAGGCGGCGGCGATCATCGCGCGCAGCGCGGCCGGGCCGAGCCCGGCGACATCGATCCGGGTCAGGAGCTCGGGGTCGGTCGGGCCGTCGCCGGCCGGGTCGATCTGGAGCAGCCACACGCTCGGCGCGGGCCGCAGCAGCCGGGCCCGCAGGGCGTCGTGGTGCGCGACCAGCGCGCCGAGCGCGGCCCGTAGGGCCGCCTCGTCGGCGCCGGCCGGCGTCCGGGCCACGAACGCCTGGTTGAACCGCCGGATCTCACCGCCCCAGTCGGCGAGCCGGGCGACGATCGGCGGGGGTGTGAGCACCCCGGTCGCCGCCGCGCCCGGCCCGCCCGCCCCGCTGACCAGCGCCGGCGGGCCGGCCGGGGCGGGCGAGGTCTCCGGGGCGGGCGGGGTCTCGATGGTCTCGCGGGTCTCGACGGTCTCGGCCGTGGCGCGGCCGGCGACGAGCGCCGCCAGCGCGGCCGGCGTCCGTTGGACGAAGACCTCGCGCGGGGTGAGCCCGACGCCTTCGCGGCGGGCCCGGTTGGCCAGCTGGATCGCGATGATGCTGTCGCCGCCGAGGGCGAGGAAGTCGTCGTCAGCGCCGACCCGGTCGGCGCTGAGCACGGCGGCGAACACCGCGCACAGCGTCCGCTCCAGGTCGGTGGCGCCCGACCGTCCCGAAGTCGCGGTGGTCAGGCCGGGAGCCGGCAGGGCGGCTCGGTCGAGCTTCCCGTTGCCGGTCAGCGGCAGCGCGTCCAACGCGACGACCGCGGCCGGGACCATGAAGTCGGGCAGCGCGGCGGCGGCCCGGTGCCGCAGCGCCGGCCCGTCGACGCGCCCGCCCGCCCGGGGGACGACGTAGGCGACCAGCCGGCGCCGGCCGGCGCCGTCCTCCCCGGCGACGACCACGGCCCGCTCCACCGCCGGATCGGCGGCCAGGACCGCCTCGATCTCGCCCGGCTCGATCCGGAAACCGCGGATCTTGACCTGGTCGTCGGCCCGGCCCAGATACTCCAGCGAGCCGTCCGGGCCCAGCCGGGCCAGGTCGCCGGTGCGGTACATCCGGTCGCCGTCTTCGCCGTAGGGGTCGGCCACGAACCGGGTGGCGGTCAGGCCGGAGCGGCCCAGGTAGCCCCGCGCGAGCTGGGCGCCGCTGACGTAGATCTCCCCCGGGACACCCGGCGGGACCGGGGCGAGGTGGCGGTCGAGGAGCCGTGCGCGCAGGCCGCGCAGCGGCTCGCCGATCACGCTCCGGCGGTCGGCGGCGGCATCGGCCGCGCCGGCCCGGTCCAGCGGCAGGTACGTGACGTGCACCGTGGTCTCGGTGATCCCGTACATGTTGACCAAAGTCGGTGCGCCGTCCGGGTGGCGCTCGTACCAGGGGGCCAGTCGGCCGAGCTCGAGCGCCTCGCCACCGAAGATCACCAGACGGAGGCTGAGGTCAGACCGTCCGGCCTCCTGCTCGGCCGCCCGCAGCGCGCCGAAGGCCGACGGCGTCTGGTTGAGGACGGTGACGGACTCCCGCCGCAGCAGGTCGAGGAACTGCTCGGGCGAGCGGGAGACGTCGTGGTCGACCACGACGAGCCGGCCGCCGTGCAGCAGCGGCCCCCACAGCTCCCACACCGAGAAGTCGAACGACACCGAGTGGAACAGCGTCCAGACGTCGGAGGCGTCGAAGCGGAAGAGATCCCGGGTGTCGGCGAACAGGCGCACCACGTTGCGGTGCGGGATCAGCGCGCCCTTCGGGCGGCCGGTTGAGCCGGAGGTGTAGATGACGTAGGCGAGGTTGTCCGGGCGCGCCCGCCCCGCCCCGTCCGGCGGGGTGG
>NZ_CDWRCM010000265.1:3836-4972 GCF_977927585.1 Frankia sp. CcWB2
CCGGCGCTTCGGCCAGCGCCGCCCCGACCAGCGGGTCGTCCAGCGCGATCAGGGGCACGCTCGCCCGGGCCGGCAGCGCCGCGCGGGTCTCGATGGTGGTCACCGCGCAGACCGGCGCGGCGTCGCGCAGCATGAACGCGATCCGGTCGGCCGGGTAGGCCGGATCGACCGGCAGGTACGCGCCGCCGGCCTTGAGGACGGCCAGCAACGTCACGACCAGGTCGGCCGACCTGGGCAGCGCGACCGCCACGACCGACTCCGGGCCGACGCCCCGCCCCGCGAGCAGGCGGGCGAGCCGGTTGGCCCGCGCGTCCAGCTCGGCGTAGGTGAGCTCGGCGTCGCGCCAGCGCAGCGCGACCGCGTCCGGGGTCCGGTGGGCCTGGGCCTCGAACAGCTCGGGCAGGGTGGCGCCGGCGCCCCACCCAGGTGCCGGCGGCGGCGGGAGGAGGGCGGCCCGGCTCCGCTCGGCCGTGGGCAGGGCGGCGACGGCGCCGATCGGCCGGTCGGGATCGGTGGCGATCTCCTCGAGCAGCGCGAGCATCCGGTCGGCCAGGCCGGCGACGGTCGCGTCGTCGAGGACGCCGCGCTGGTAGCCAAAGGTGAGCCGCAACCGGTCGCCGGGGATCACCCGGATGGTCAGCGCGTAGTGGGTGGCGTCGTGGCCGTCGACGGCGGCCAGCCTTGGGCCGCCCGGCGGGATCAGCGTGGCCGCCGCGAACGGGTAGGACTCCAGGACGAGCAGGGTGTCGAAGGCATCCCCCTGGCCGGCCAGCGCCTGGATGTCGGCCAGGCCGAGGTGCTCGTGGGCGAACAGCCGGCCCTGGGCCGCCTGGAGCTCGGCCATCAGCGCGGCGAACGTCCCCCCGGCGGTCACGGTGGCCCGAACCGGGATGGTGGTGACGAACAGGCCGATCATGGCCTCGACCCCGGTCAGCGCCGCCGGCCGGCCGGCGGTCGCCGCCCCGAACACGACGTCGTCGCGGCCGGCTGCCCGGGCCAGCAGGACCGCGTGGGCCGCCCGCAGGACGGTACTCAGCGTCAGTCCCCGCTCGCGCCCGAGCGTGGCCAGGCGGGCGGCCAGCTCGGGGCTGGCCTCGCGGTCGACGGCGGCCGGGCTCGGGGGCGTCTCGCTCGCC
>NZ_CDWRCM010000266.1:0-3384 GCF_977927585.1 Frankia sp. CcWB2
GTATAAGAGACAGGGACATACTTCCCAAACAGGCCCTAGGGTCTCTGATCCGGGGTCGCGCGAAGGGCTCCAGGAGCGAACGGCCCCGGAGCCTACATCAGAACAACAGGAGGTACCGATGAAGGCGCTGATATACCACGGGCCGGGCAAGAAGTCGTGGGAGGAAGTTCCCGACGCCACGATCCAGGAGCCTGGCGACGTCGTCGTCCGGGTCGACACCACCACGATCTGCGGGACCGACCTGCACATTCTTCAGGGCGACGTCGCGACCGTGACCGACGGCCGCATCCTCGGCCACGAGGCCGTCGGCACGATCATCGAGGTCGGCGACGCGGTCACGGCATTCCAGGTCGGTGACCGGGTGCTCGTTCCGGCGATCACGAAGTGCGGCCGCTGCGAGTACTGCCAGCGGGGAATCCCCTCGCACTGCCAGACCGTCGGGGGCATCGGCTGGATTTTCGGGCATCTGATCGACGGGACGCAGGCCGAGTTCGCCCGGGTCCCCTATGCCGACACCTCGCTGTACGCGGTGCCGGCGAACGTGGCCAACGAGCAGGCCATCTTCCTCGCCGACTCGCTGCCGACGGGCTACGAGGTCGGCGTGCTGGCAGGCAACGTGCGTCCGGGTGACACGGTCGCGGTGGTCGGGGCCGGGGCGGTGGGGCTCTCGGCGATTCTGACGACCGGCCTGTGGGGCGCGTCGAAGGTCATCGCGATCGACTCGAACAAGTTCCGACTGGACAAGGCGCTGGAGTTCGGCGCCACCGATGTGGTGGAGGTCGGCCCCGGCACGGTCGCCGAAACCATCGCGCTCACCGACGGGCTCGGCGTCGATGTCGCCATCGAGGCGGTGGGCTATCCGGAGACGTTGCTGACGGCGGTGTCGCTGGTGCGGCCCGGCGGCACGATCGCCAACGTGGGTGTGCACGGCACGCCGGTGGAACTGCCGATGCAGGACCTGTGGATCCAGAACCTGAGCCTGACCATGGGGCTCGTCGACACCGTCTCGATCCCCACCCTGCTCAAAATGGTCGCCAGCGGCCGGATTCCGGCCGAGAAGATGGGCACGCACACGTTCACCTTCGATCAGGTGAACGAGGCCTACGAGGTGTTCCGGAACGCGGCGGCGAACGAGGCGCTGAAGGTTGTCATCAACCGGGTCTGAGCCCGTCTCCAGCCCAGGACGGTTCTGCGGCGGGGCGGGTTTGGTCGACCTTCTCCGCCGCCCGTCAGGCGCTGTACCCATCAGGCGATAGACCCGTCAGGCGATATAGCTGATGCCGAATGCGTCGATCTTGCGGTAGAGGGAGGAACGGGCGATACCGAGCATGGCGGCGGCCTTGTAGCGGTTGCCGCGGGACTCGTACAGCGCCTGGATGATCGCGTCGCACTGCGCGGCCTCAAGCATCGACATCTTGCGCGCTCTGCCCTGGAAACACAGCTGGGGCAGGTCCGGGGGCTGAACCTCTCCGATCGGCTTGCGCGTGACGACGTACCTGAGGACGTCCTGGAGCTCGCTGATGTTGCCGGGCCAAGCGTACCCCTCCAGGACCCGGATGACCTGCAGACTGAGCCGCAGCGAACGGCGTGCCGCGATTTTGTGCAGGATCGACAGCGCGATTTCCCCGATCTCGTCGGCCCGGTAGCGTAGGGCGGGCACCCGGGTGATCTCGTGGAAGTGCCGCAGGAGCAGCCCGTAAGGCCGGGTCGCGTCCACCGCCGGCGTGTCGATGCACCCGACGAGCAGCGGCGGCGAGGGCAGCGCGACCAGCGGTCGCAGCGTTTCGTCCAGGCACCGGGCGGCGATCGGGGTGAGCAGGTTCATCCCGCGCAGCACCAGCAGGTGCGGCCGGTCGCCGGCGCCGGTGAGCAGTCGCGTACCAGGAGGCGTCCGGGCGCTGCTCTGCTCGGGTGCGCCGCTCCGCTCAGCCGCAAACGATCTACAGTCCACGGTCACGACCCGACCCGACCCGTACGCCTGCCGGAACTCGTTGATCACCAGGGTCTGCTTGCCCACTCCCGGCTCGCCGATCAGCAGGTGGTTACGGCCCTGCTGGATGCTGACGACCACCTCCCGCCGCGCCCGCAGGAACGGGGACAGCAACTCCCGATTCGCCCGGATCCGCGCCTCGGCGTGCTCCTTCTGGGCGTGGCCGGGTCCTCTGAGGTCCTGCGCGTAGTCGCGTCGAACCATCGGTGCGACGTGCGAACCCTGACGCCGGACAGCCTCGGCCGGCTCGGCCGACCGCTGGACACCGGTCGGCGCCCCCGTGAGCAGGCATCCGACCACGTCATCGCCGAGCTGGACCGCCTCGGTCACCACCTCGGCGCAGCCGCCGGAGGGCAGCTCCACATGCTGGCGGGCGAAATCCCGCAGCGACAGGCTCGCCAGCACCAGGTCGCTGAGCACCCGCAGGTCGCCGACCTCCAGGTGGCAGGCCGCGACGTTGGTCAGGACGTAGTCCCCGTCCGTGGCGAGTACCCAGGCCTTGTCCTGGCCGACGTGGCCGACGTGGCCGGTACGGTCGTCCCCGCAGGCGCGGGCGAAGCGGTCGAGGATCGTCTGTGACCGCCGGTGGGGTTCAGCTGCCATCCGCTCGGTGACCTGATGGGCGAGCAGCTGCGCCACCGCAGGCTGCAGGGTCGTTTCGTCCGACTGGTGGCAGATGACCACCACCACGCCGCGGACGTCGCGGCTGTGCGGATCCACCACCAGCGCGGCGGCCTCGCCGAGACACCTCAGCTGGGAGTGGTAGTGCTCCGGACCGCTGATCGCGATATCGGTCTGGTCATGCAGGGAGATCGACGCGGCGGTGGTACCGACGGCCTGCTCGGCGTAACCGTAGCCGGGCACGAACAACACCCCGTCGAGCAGCCCGGCAAGGGCACGGTCGCCATCCCGGCGGACCCGCACCACCCCTGCGGTGTCGACCAGCACCAGCGAGGCGGCAACCTCGGCGCTCCCGGCGAGGAAGCCGTCGAACACCTCCTCGGCGCAAGTCACCAGAGGCGTAACCTCGGGGTGGCCCAGGAACCGTGCCCTGATGCGGTCAGGCTCGATGCCGTACGCGCGCGACCGTTCCCATGAGGCCAGCACGGCCGGCCGGACGACATCCCGCCAGACCACACCCTGCCCCGCGGTCAGAAACGACCGGCGCGCCGCCTCAACCTCGACGAGCCTCGGCATGCGGCAGAGTATAAGAGCACCGCAGTGGGCGTCACCTGAGCTTTATGCGCGTCGCGGGAGCTTTGCGGGTGGACCGGGCGGCTGGACCGCCTCCGGCGCGCCGAGCTGCGCGGCCCACCACCAGGTCAGGCCGCGCAGCTCAGTGCAGGTCAGTGCAGCTCAGGTCAGCGGCCGGCGGAGGTCTCGGCGAGCTCCGC
>NZ_CDWRCM010000266.1:3554-4252 GCF_977927585.1 Frankia sp. CcWB2
TTGTCCCCGAGAACACCTGCAACGCCCCGGGCACGACGGGCACCGGGATCCAGGTGCCGTCGGACCGCCACGCCGCATCGGGAGTCCGGGGGTCGCCCCCGGGCAGACATAACGGCTGATCGGAAGCCGCCCGAGGGGCGGCGAACAGCCGAAGCCAGCGCGTGGAGACGAGGGGACTCGAACCCCTAACCCCTGCCTTGCAAAGTCGGCCCGGTTCGTCCGCCGGTGTCCGCACACGTCCGACGTACTCGCTCCCACCTGGTCGTTCCCGCCGCCATCGACCACTGCCGTCCGTGGACGTCCGCCGGCTTGGCTACACGGTTGGCTACATCGGCGACGTCCGACGACCATGGGAGTGCAGTGCCGCGAGCCGCGTCGACGAGGGCCAACCATCCCAATAGTGTTAGGCGAGTCGACGGGGCAGGCATCCGGTCGGGTAGTCGTACTCCTCCATGCCGTGGCGTACCCCCGCGGGGCTAAGGCGCATGAGGTCTCGGCCCTCCCGGCGACAGGGAGGGAGGCCGTACGTGCTTTTAACCTGTCGCGATGGGTTATGAGATGGCCACTAGGCGCCACTTGACGGAGAACGTGTATCGAATTAGCGTTCGATAGCGTCGAGGCGGTCCCATAGATCCGACCTCAGATGAGGTAAGATTTTTGGAACCGACGAAGGGGGCAGCGTGCAACCACTCTGTCAC
>NZ_CDWRCM010000266.1:4711-5416 GCF_977927585.1 Frankia sp. CcWB2
GACCTGCGATGATGCTCTCGATCACGTATTTGTTACTTCATTACGTCCCCATAGGGCAGGACGCTCTCGACCGTCTACGGTCCCTTGACCTGACCGTGGAAGACCTCGTAGAGCCGTTGTGGGGGGCGGCGGCGGAAGCGCGAACATGTAGTGATCTTGACGCGCCCGGCGCGCCTGGCTACTTTTTCTGGACGCGCTGCAACCGCTATATGCGGGAGCGGAAGATTTCCGAGAACTGGGAGTGGAGCAACAAGGACTCAATCCTTCGTTGCATCCACCCCTTCGCGAAGTTTTCCATTACCGCCACGAGCGCAACGGGTGGCGTGGGTGACGAACAGCAGCCGGTAAGGGGACGTAATGAAGTAACAAATACGTGATCGAGAGCATCATCACAGGTCACAGGCCTGTGGAGGGTTCGAAACGCGCAAGTTATTTCATTTCGACTCCTAAGGACCAAGAACCCGAAGGGTGCGGCTTTCGCGGAACTCGTCGAGACCAATAATCAGCTCATAATATCTTTCCCTGGATATCAGATCGCTACAATGACCAGGGTAGAGCTGGAGCGAATTCCGACATGGCTTCTGCTCTATAAATCCTCCAAAGAAGGAATCAATTTCGAGCTCTCTCTACCCGTCGAGGTGGTAAACATTCACGTAGATTCGTGATCTTGCGGTGAGTGGTTGGTGTTGGAGCTGGGTGTGGATG
>NZ_CDWRCM010000267.1:0-740 GCF_977927585.1 Frankia sp. CcWB2
AATACGGCAGCAAAACCCCAAGGTCCAGGAGGTCACGCCAGGCCGATCATCGAAGCACGACACCAATAGACGATCATGAGAGGGCCAGTTCGATCACAAGATCAGCGACAGATCCACACCAGGCCGACACGGTCGGATCGGCATCGGCCACCCACCGCGATCAGTTCGCGTGCGCTCCGTCGGCTCGCGCCACCGGCGTGACCCGCACCGCCATGCTGGAGGTGGCCGGCGGGGCGGGCGGAGGCGCCGGTGACGGGCGGGGTGCCAGGGAAGACGGTTGCGGTGAGGGCGGGGTGCCAGGGAAGACGGCGGCGGAGACGGCGGTGGCACGGACACCGGTGCCAGCGCGTTCGGCGCAAGCGGCGATCCGACTTCCGGCACGGCCGGCTGCCCGGCGGCGCTCCCCACGAAACCGACCCGGGACCGCCACCCGGCGACGAGCGCAACCGCACCGGCGGCGACGCCCAGGACCGCCCATCCGGCGACGGCGTCCAAGAGATAGTGGTTCGACGTCGACATGACGACGAACAGGGTCGCCGCCGGATAGAGCGCGCCGAGCACCCGGAGCAGCGGTCGGCGCCCGAAGCGCACCAGCAGGAAACCGCACCACAACGACCATGCGCAGTGCAGCGACGGGAGCGCGGCGTACTGGTTCGTCAGTCCCTCCAGGCCGTTCGGGGCGGCGCTCGCGCTACCGCTCCACCATCCCCAGCCCTCGAAGTGGGACATGGTGTCGACAT
>NZ_CDWRCM010000267.1:1023-2263 GCF_977927585.1 Frankia sp. CcWB2
GGACGTGCCGGTGAGCAACCGGGGCGGGGCGGTCGGGAACAGGAAGAACCCGACCAGGCAGATCAGAGTGGTGATCACCAGCGTCCAGCGGACCTGGGCGTACCGGGGGGAGTGCCGACGATGCATCCACACCAGCAGGGCCGGCGTCACGACGAAGTGCAGCGTCGCGTAGTAGTAACAACAGAGGATCGCCAACACCGGTACACTCTGCAACCAGCGGTTGAGCCCGAGCTCGGGATCGAGGTGCAGGAAGGTCTCCAGGCGCAGGAGATCGTGGCCCATCCGCATCGCCTCGCCGGTGGAGGCGTCGGCCACGGCGCGGGTGCCGGTGTAGGAGTAGTACAGGATCACCAGCATCAGCACCTCGACCCACCAGACCGGCAGGCCGGTGGTCTGGTTGCGCAAGCGCCTCACTATGCACCTCTCGAACGTCGCACCCGCGCGAGACGCCGCGCCCGCGCGCCTCTACGCCCTCGGGCAGGACCGCACGCGCGAACAGACCGGCGCACCAACCGTCGCGACGGGCCGGAGCGTCTCGACAGCTCGCTCTCCATACCCTTACTCAACAGCATGAGCCGTTCGCAACCGTCACGGGCCGATCCGTCGTTTACGACGCCTCCCCCGGGCGGAAATTCACCGCCTGCTCGCCCGCCCGGCTCCTCCCCCTGACCGGCTGTCCCCGCCCCGCGCCACTCCGCCGCCCCGCGCCACTCCGCCGCCCCGCGCCATCCCGCCACCAACGCCATCCCGCCACCGCGGTGGGAGCGGCCGAGGGCGCATATTGACGACGCCCGGCACCGAGCTGGTCGGGCCGGGCGTCGTCCACGCTGCCGCGGCTGCGAGACCCGCGATCGCCCGGTCAGGCGCCGGCGCCCGCCGAGCCGGTCCTGGGGATGGCGGCCGCAGGCCCGGGCGTGACGGTGCTCACCGCGGAGTCGAGGCTCACCGCGGGGGCGAGCTGGTCGGACACTGGCAGCGCGCTGCCCGCCTTCCACGTGGCCCAGGGGACCGACCACGCGTTGCCGAGCTGTGAGGTGTCCGGCGGCCGACCGGTGTTGACGATGTCGATGATGTCACCGAGCCGGGTGAAGCTGTAGAACCACTGGGCGTCGGCGGGTGAGGCGTTCACGCACCCATGGGAGACGTTGGCTCGTCCCTGGGAGGGCACCGACCAGGGCGCGGAATGCACGTACTGCCCGCCACTGGTGTAGTGGACCGCCCACTGGACCTTCTCGTAGTA
>NZ_CDWRCM010000267.1:2387-3973 GCF_977927585.1 Frankia sp. CcWB2
GTAGTCCGGGTCGCCCTGGGGGATGCCTACGGTGGCCGAATCCATGATCACTTCAGCTGACTTGCCCAGCACGTTGTGCGGGCCATCCATGCTCGGCAGACTGGGTTTGCCGAGGCTGACCGGCATCGTGCGCAGCAGTTGCCCGTCCCGGAAGACCTTCATCGTGTGGGTGGCCGAGTCGACCTTGGAGACCTGGGCGGAGCCGATGACGAAGTCCATCGCCCGGTCCTTGACCCCCAGCCGGCCCCCGCCCGCGTCGTAGCCGGCGAAGTTGGCCTCGACGTGCACCTTCGTCCCGGGCTTCCAGTACTCCTTCGGCCGCCACATGACGACCCGGTTCGACAGCCAGTTCCACGCGCCGAGGACCGGCGGATCGGTCCGTACGACCAGCCGGCTCTGGACGGCGGCCCGACTGGGCGCGGGCGCGCTGAACGTCAGGCTGATCGGCGCGCCGATCCCGACGGTCTGGCCCGCGACCGGCTCCCAGGAGACCTTGAACGACTTCGCCGGGACGCCGGTCACGAAGCCGGTCCGCACCGACGTCGTCCCGACGATGCCCGTCGCCGGGGACGTGGACGCCTCGACGTCGTACCGCGAATCGGCGAACAGCCCACCGGAGGATGTCCAGGTCCGATGATCGGCCGAGAAGGTGCCGAGCAGTATCCCCGGCTCCGTCTTCTCCGACGCGCTCGCCCTCCGGTTGACGGAGACCGCGGCCAGCGGGGCGTTGCCGCGCACGACGACCGGGCTGGTCAGCGCCACCCCGGTGGCGCCGTCCCCCGGCGTGACCGTCACGCTCGCCGCCGGATCCGGCGCGGGGGTGGCCCCGGCCGGCGCCGGTGATGCCCCCCCGCCGGAACAGGCCGCCGCGGACAGCACCGCGGCAAGCAGAAGCGTCCCCCCCGGCCACCGCCGGGGCCGGCGACCAGGCGATCCCGCCGGCCGGGATTCCAGCCGGGCCGAGCGACCCCACCCATGGAAAATACGTGAGGGAATCATTACCGAGCGAGACATGTAATGCCCCCTCTTGAAGACCGCGCCGGCAGCGTCGCCGGACGGGAAGCTACGTCCGAACGGTACCCAGAGATCAACCCCACGTATCCTCGATCAGCGGAATCTACGGCGCCAACCGGAAGAGCATCACCCAGCGTCGAGCATCTTAATACGGAGAGTAGCACTCTCCAGGCGTCCCACATACACCCCTCCCCTTCTCCCCTTCTGACGCACGAACGCCTTCCCGAGTTGCCCGGCCCGGAGGACATTTCACCGACCACCCGAAACGACGGCCAGAACCCGCGGCGATATCAAAAAAGACGCAACCCGTCACCCGTGCAGATGAGTTTCCGCAACCAGAGACGACCGGGCGGTACACGGCACCGCCGGCATGCGAGACCATTGACGTCTCGCTGACTTTCCATTACCGGAAGCCACCCGGACGGGTCACCACCGCGTGATCCCACCCAGCGGTCCACCTGGCCCGGAGGGGCACCCCGGCGACAGGCCGGGGCGAGGAGCCGGAGGACGAACGGCACGACGAACGGCACGAGCCGGGCGCGCGAAACTCACTGTCGGTCCGGGAGGTCACC
>NZ_CDWRCM010000267.1:4480-5228 GCF_977927585.1 Frankia sp. CcWB2
CCTGCGATGATGCTCTCGATCACGTATTTGTTACTTCATTACGTCCCCGTAGCGCGGAACGGACCGGTGCACCAGATCACCGATCTGAACGTCTCCACTGCGCTTCGTGGTGACTTCGCCGCCGCGCACCTGTCCGGCGACAATGCGCACGTGCTCACCACGGACACGCAGAAAAACACCGTCTACGCCTTCGCCCGCGAGCACGGAATCGGCCAGATCGAGGATTTCGCGATCCGGCTGGGTCACCATTTCGTCGGATCCCTCCCGTGGATCGACGGCGCCCGGATAGAAATCGAGCAGTACCGGTGGGACCGCATCCCGGTGGACGGGGTGCCGCACGACCATGCCTTCAGCAGGTCGGCTGGGGAGAAAAGGACGACGGTCGTCACCCTCGACCGTGACACGGCCTTCGTCGTGTCCGGACTCGCCGGGCTGGTCCTGCTGAAGTCGACCGGCTCGGAATTCTCGGGGTTTCTCCGCGACCGGTACACCACGCTGCCCGAGACGACAGACCGCATCCTGGCGACAGAGGTCACCGCCCGCTGGCGCTACGCCCGGTCAGACCTCGGCTTCGAACGACTGTTCGACTGGATACGGACGGCTCTGGTCAGCACCTTCGCGAGCCTCCACAGCCTGGCTCTGCAACAGACCCTGTACCGGATGGGCGAGGCGGCACTGACCGCGCACGCCGACGTCGCCGAAATCCGCCTGTCAATGCCGAACAAACACCACTTCCTGGTTGATCTAG
>NZ_CDWRCM010000267.1:5530-5991 GCF_977927585.1 Frankia sp. CcWB2
AACCGTTCGGGCTCGATAATCCCAACACGATCTACTACGCCGCGGACCGGCCGTACGGCAAGATCGAGGGAACGGTCCTGCGCGATGACGCTCCCGACCCGGGGCCGAGCTGGCTGACCTTCCCGGGATTCTGCTGACCGGTGCTGACCGGTGCCGTCACCCGACGGGCGGTGGGCGCCCCGGACGCCTGTCCCAGCGGCGCAGCGTAAGGCGGTCGCCGGGCATAAGCGTAAGGGCATGCGCGGCGTCACCGTCGCGCACGGCGAGGGCCGCCATCCCCGCCGAGCCGACGTAGAGCACCGCCTCCCCCGGGCCGACGGAACCGAAGGTGACCCCTACCGCCAGTTCAACCATCGGGCCCGCGGCCGCGGGCGGCCCGACCGCCTGCTCGGCCCCGGTCGGGCGGTCCCGCCGGAGCGGTCGCAGCACCGCCCGACCCGGCGGGCGCAGCCCGGCCGCGC
>NZ_CDWRCM010000268.1:0-4754 GCF_977927585.1 Frankia sp. CcWB2
GGGCTACCTTCCCCGAGTCCGGTTAGTCCCACTTGACTATACAAAGGCGGTTTCGTCGTGACAGCGGGTGGGTTCGCCGGTTAGGCCCGAGGCGCGCCGAGGCGTACCAGATCGCGCTGCATCTGGTCGATCTCCATCGACTGGGCGAGCACCATCGCCCTGGCCATCGCCCGTACCCGGTCCTCACCGGCGTGCATCGCCGCGTACTGGGCCATGGCCAGCCCCCCACGATGGTGGCGCACCATCAGGGTGAGGAAGAGGACGTCGAGGTCATGGCCCCGGATCGAGGCCAGCCGTTGCAGCTCGGCGGGGGTCGCCATGCCCGGCATGCGCGCGGTGTCCCGCGGGTCGCTGGACGCGTCCTCCGCCGCATCCTCGGCCAGGCCCGGCATGTCCATGCCGGGCCTGGCGGCGCCGTGACCGTCATGACCATCCTGCCCGCCCGAGGCCCCGTTGACGGTGCGGGAGTCCCGCATCCACCGCATCGGTATCCCGGAGGTGGACTGGGGCCGTCCCCATCCGGACAGCCACGAGGACATGATGCCGATCTCGCGTTGCTGGGTCAGCGCGATGTCCTGGGCCACGCTGCGGGTGTCCTGGTCACCGCCGTGACTGAACTCGATCATGGCCATCTGCACCGCCTGGGCGTGATGCTCGGACATGTCCCGGGCGAAGCCGACGTCGACCGACCCCTCAGCCGGTGGCCGGCTGGCGAGGTTGCCCAGCGCCGCGCCGGCCGCCAGCAGGCCGGCTACCACGGCGAGCATCACCGGCGCCCACCACAGCCGGCTTCGGGCCCAGCGGCGTCGCGGCCGCGCGTCACTCCCGCGCGCCGCATCGCCGTCGCTGGCCGGCGGGTCGTCGCCGGCTGGCCGGTCGTCGTTCGCCGTCGTCATGATCACCTCGGTTGGGCGGGTGAGTTGCCCGGGCAGGTGGTCAAACGTGCAGGTGGGAGTTGAAGACGAACGTCCGCTTGCCCACCTGGACGCGGGTGCCGGGGATCAGGGGAGCCGGCTGGTGCGGGCTCAGCGGCGTCCACACGGTCGCCTCCGGCGGGGCGATGTAAGTGCCGTTCGCCGAACCTTGATCGGTGATGACCGCGTCCCAGCCGTTGAGGGTGATGATGGCGTGTACCCGGGAGACCGCGCTCTCGCCGTCCTCGACCGGCAGCGCCCGTGCCTTCCCGGCCCGGACCGCATCGTCGCGGTCCGGCTGGCGGCCGATCACCAGGTCCATGTCGACGTTCATGGTCTGGCCGTCGTCGAAGACGAGGACGCCGACGGGCGGCCGGGGGCCCCAGACCGTGCGGGTGTTCTGCTGGGCGAGCGACAGGCCGCACTCGGAGCAGTACGGCGCCTGCCGGTGGTTGAAGTGGCCGTTGGCGCACAGCACGCCCTCGACCTGAGGCTCGCCGCTGCTCGGCAGCATCGTCGGTGCCTCGTCGTCCTCGATGAGGTCGGAGACGGTGAAGCTCTGGCCCGGGAGCTGGGTCAGGGCGTCGTGCTCGTCGTCGGTGAGGTCGTCGCCCAGATCGTCGGAGAGGCCCTCGCGGTGGCCGACGGGCCCGGCGTGGCCGGCGTGGCCGTGCCTGCCACCCAGATCGCTCCCGGCACGCGGGATCGAGTCACGCTGGGCCAGCTCGGTGGGCGGATCCTCGTCGAGCTCGTCAAGGTCGGCCGCCTGCGTCGGTTCGGCGGCGGCGCGGCGCCGGTGGGCCTCCTCCTCCTTGCTGAGCAGGGGGGCGAGCGCCGGCGGGGTGGTCGACATCGGATCGGGGGCGCGAGTTCCCGGCGTGGGGATGGGCGCGGCGCCGGTCATCGGCTCCCGGACCGGATCGAACCCGGCAAGCAGCTGCTCGGCGGAGGCCTTCGGCGCGGGCAGCGACGGCGTGTCGCTGAGCAGCAGACTCACCCCGATCCCGGGCACGGCCCCGATGCGCAGGTCGAGCGGGAAACCGAGATCGCCGAGCCCGCCGGGGAAACCCGTCGGCCCGACCATGCCGGTGGGGCCGACGTCGATCCGGCTGATCTCGGTGGGCAGCAGCCGGTCGACCCACGTGGCCGAGTCGACGCCGGAGAGCGTCACCCCGGAGCTGCCCGTCGCGACGACGTCCATCGCCCCGTGGACCAGCGCGGCGACCCGGTCATTGACCGTGGTCAGCAGGCTGAAGTCGGGCACCCGATCCGGATCGGCGTCGGCCAGCAGCCCTGCGACCCGGCGCACCAGCCGGCGACCCATGGTCGACGCGGTGGCGCCCACCTCGGCGGCGACCTCGGCGCACAGCGCCAGCAGCCTGGTGGTCGTCTCGGCCGTCTCCGACCGGCTGGCACGGGCGACGATGAGTGCGCCGGGCAGCCGGACGACCACTCCCGCCCGATCTCCGCGCCCGGATTCCACGACCACCCGGAAACGGTCCAGTCCCGCCATGACCTCGCCCCTCGTATCCCGCACCTCGAAGGATCCCGACCTTGAAGGATCCCGCACTCCGAACATCGGTGCCGATCTTCAGGCTATCGGCTCCGGTGCGTATCCTCGCCGCCTATCCTGCCGTGCCGCGCCGGCACCGGAAACCGCCCGTCACCGCACACCCGTGGTCACCGCACACCCGTCCTCGGGTCGGTCACCCCAGCGCGCGGTCGAGATGGATCGCGGCACTGATCAGGGCGAGGTGGGTGAACGCCTGCGCGAAGTTGCCGAGCGCCTCCCCGGAGGAACCGATCTCCTCGGCGTAGAGCCCCACGTGGTTGGCGTAGGTGAGCATCTTCTCGAAGACCATCCGGGCCTCGGCGACCCGACCGGCCCGGGTCAGTGCCTCCACGTACCAGAACGAGCACAGGTTGAAGGTGCCCTCGTCACCCGTGAGGCCGTCGCTGCCGTCCGCGGCGTACCGGCGCACCAGACTGTCGCTGACCAGGTCCCCGCTGAACCGTTCCAGGGTCGACAGGAACCGGGGGTCGGTGGGGCCGGAGAACTTCACCAGCGGCATGCACAGCAGGGATGCGTCCATCCGTGGTGAGCCGGGGAACTCCATGTAGGCGCCGCGGGTGGGGTTCCACGCCTCGTTCTGGACGAACCGGTAGGCCTGCCCGGCGTAGTCCTTCCATTCGTTCGTCGGCCCGGGCAGGCCACGCTGGCGCGAGATCCGGCAGGCCCGTTCGAAGGCGACCCAGGTCATCACGGCTGAGTAGGTGAAGCGCTGGCGCCCACCCCGGGTCTCCCAGATGCCCTCGTCCGGTTCGTCCCAGTGCTTGGCCAGCCAGTCGAGCTGGCGGCCCAGCGCCTCCCAGAGCTGGAAGGAGATCGGGACCTGCTTGTTGTACAGGTACACCGAGTCCATCAGCTCGCCGTAGATGTCGAGCTGGAGCTGTGTGGCGGCGGCGTTGCCGACGCGCACCGGCTTCGAGCCGCGATAGCCGGACAGCTGGTCGAGGACCAGCTCGTCCAGGTCGGCGTTGCCGTCCACGCTGTAGAGCACGTAGAGCCCGGAGTCCTTGGGTGCCTCGTGACATCGCTGTTCGAGCCAGTCCATGAACGCCGCGGTCTCGTCGGTGAAGCCGAGCGCCATCAGCGCGTACACCGTGAAGGCCGCGTCGCGGATCCAGGTGTAGCGGTAGTCCCAGTTGCGCACGCCGCCGAGCTCCTTGGGTAGCGAGGTGGTCGGCGCGGCCACCAGCGCCCCGGTGGGCCGGTAGACGAGCAGTTTGAGGACGAGAGCGCTGCGTAGCACCATCTCCCGCCACCGGCCGTGATAGCGCCCGCGCCGGATCCAGGCCTGCCAGTAGTTCAGCGTCCGGGTGAACAACGTCTCCGCCTCACCGATGATCAATGGGCGGATGGTCGAGTTCCACTCGAGCACGATGTCGGCACACTCGCCCATCGCCAGCTCGAACTCGGCGACCACGGCCGTGGCCTCGACGCGCAGCGGCAGGGCCGTGCGCAGCACAAGGGTGCCGGCGGTCGACTCGAACACCGCGCCCGAACCGGGTACCAGGGTGACGGTGTGCGGGGCTCGGCCGTAGTCGAACCGGGGGTCGCAGCGCAGCCGGAACGTGGCGGTTCCACGCACCGCTCGCGCCTGGCGGACCACGACGTGCGGCGTCTCGGTGACGTCGCTGTCCACCGGGACCATGAAATCGATGACCTCACCGACCGCGCGGGGGGCGAGGAAACGGGTCATCAGGATGTTCGAGTCGGGTAGGTAGAGCTGCCTGGCCCGGGAGTCCGGACAGTGGATGCGGAACGATCCGCCACGGTCGGCGTCCAGCAGACTCGCGAAAACCGACGGCGCGTCGAAGCGATGCGGGCAGTACCAGTCGATCGTGCCGTCCGTGGCGACCAGGGCCACGGTACGCAGGTCGCCGATGACCGCGTGCTCTTCGATGGGCGGATAGTCGGTGTCGGGCATTCGTGGGCTCCGCGAAACGTGACCGGCCGAGGTCGGCCGTGGGGGTTGCGGGACAGGGGGGAGGATGGACCACGTTGTCGCGGCCCGCCGGGAGCCGCCCGCGTCCTCCGACCGCCGCCGGTCGCCACGCGATTCGGTGGCAACCAGGCGAAGGTAACCCGTTGCGGAGTCCACGGGACCATGACCGGGCGTAAGCCACAGTGGCCGCGGCGAGCCGGTGAACGTGCGATGCCGGCGGTGGTTCGCGGCCACATCGGTGGCTACCAGGATCGTTGGGACCGGTTCACCGGTGGGGAACGGTAGTTTCCGGCGCGGGTGTGCGGGTGTTGCCGGATGCGCCCTGGTGGGG
>NZ_CDWRCM010000269.1:0-1205 GCF_977927585.1 Frankia sp. CcWB2
CAGATCCACGGCCAGCCTCGGGACATACTTCCCAAACAGGCCCTAGCGTCGACCGCGGAACATGCCGCCCAGCGAGGCTCAGAAGCCGCGGCGGGTGTCCACTCTGGCCTGCGCGTCGGCCTCGGCCATCGCCGCCAGCGCGTCCTTCGCGGCGCTCGGCTCGACCACCGGGGCGGAGAACGCCGGGGCGGCTGGCGCAGACTGCGGGGCGGGGCGGCGCTGTGGGGCGAACTTGACCGGGAGCGCGTCAAGGTGCCGGGACCAGGTCGAGGCGGTCCAGGTCAGCTGCTCCTCCGGCACCGTGAGGTGCAGGTCGGGTAGCCGGTTGAGCAGCACGTCGACGCCGGTGTCGGTGATGGCGCGGGCGATCTCCTGTCCCGAGCACTCGTGCGGGCCCCGGCTGAACGCCAGGTGCGAGCGGTTGCCGTGCATCGGCGCGTCGAGATCCGGACGGATCTCCGGATCTGCGTTGCCCGCCGCGATGCCGAGCAGCAGCATGTCGCCCTCGCGGATCTCCTTGTCGGCGAAATGCATGTCGTGCGTGGCGAACCGCGCCGGGCAGACCAGCAGCGGCGGATCGTCCCACAGCATCTGCTCGACCGCGTCCGGCAGCGTCATGAGCCCGCCGGCGAGCGACGCGCGGAAGCGGGGGTCAGTCAGCACCATCCGCAGCGTGTTCGAGACCAGGTTCGTCGTGGCCTCGTAGCCCAGCACGATCACGAGGCGCAGGTGGTTGAGCACCTCCTCGTCGTTCAGCCCCGAGGGGTGCTGGACGAACCAGGACGCCAGGTCGTGCGCGGGGGCCCTGCGCCGCTCCTCGGTCAGCGACCGCAGGGTGCCGATGATGTACTGGTTGTGCGCGTACGCCTCCTCGCCGCCGCTGACCATGCCGACGATGGCCTCGACCAGTTTCCGGCCGTACCCCTCGCTCAGGCCGACCAGCCGGCTCAGCACGAGCATCGGAAGGTAAACGGCGAACTGGGTCACCAGGTCCGCGCGGCCGTCCTCGACAAAGCCGTCGATCAGCTGGTTCGCGTAGCGATGGACGTGCCGCCGGGTGCCGTGCCGGTCGAACCTGGTCAGGCACTCGTTGACCGCGGCGCGCAGCCGCGCATGTTCCTCGCCATCGTAGGACACGACGTCGGGACGCCATCCGATGAGCGGAAGCAGCGGGTCGTCCGCGGCGATCCTGCCCTCGTTCCAGT
>NZ_CDWRCM010000269.1:1627-5157 GCF_977927585.1 Frankia sp. CcWB2
CCCGCCAGAGCCGGGCGTCCCGGGTGAACCGGCTCGGGGTGCGAGCGACCTCCATGTTCTCCCGGTAGCCGAGCACCAGCCAGGCCGGGACGCCACCCTCGAGTTCCACCGGGGCGATCCCGCCGTGTTCCGCGCGGAGCTTCTCGTAGACCGCGCCGGGATCGTGCTGCGCTTCCGGGCCGTAGAGCGCGGTCCGTGCGGCATCCTGCGCGAAGGCCGCGTGCGCCGGACACCCCGGCGGCGGGATCGCAGCGCCTGATTCCGCGCCTGCTTCGGGAATGGATGTTGACACACTTACTCCGTGGCGGCCGAGGCGGCCACCGGGGCCGCGGATTGGGTGGACAGCCAGTACAGGTAGCGCATGAGGGCCAGCAGGGTGTCCCGGCTCGAGGCCCGGCTGCGCGCGTCGCACGCGACGATCGGCACGGCGGCCGGCAGATCCAACGCGGCACGGACCTCGTCCAGCGGGTGGTTCGGGGCGTCCGGGAAGACGTTGATGGCCACGATGAACGGCACGCCGCCGTCTTCGAGCCGCCCGATGACGTCGAAGCTGGCCTCGAGCCGCCGGGTGTCGACCAGCACGACCGCGCCAAGGGTTCCCTCGAACAGGCCGGTCCACAGGAACCAGAAGCGCTGCTGTCCGGGCGTGCCGAACAGGTAGAGTACCAGTTGCTCGTTGATGGTGATCCGGCCGAAGTCCATGGCCACGGTGGTCGCATCCTTCTGCTCGACCCCGCGGACGTCGTCCACCCCGACGCTGACCTCGGTCATCGTCTCCTCGGTCGTCAGCGGTCTGATCTCGCTGACGGAGCCGACCAGGGTCGTCTTGCCGACGCCGAACCCGCCGACCACGACAATCTTGACCGCGGTGGCGGCCGAGGCGGGCAGCGTGTCCTCGCGTGCCGGCCCGACGGCCAACTCAGAGCCTCTGGAGTCCATTCATCACCGCCTTGAGCAGTTCAGGATCGCCGATTCCTTCCATGCGCACCGAGGCGCGCACCTCGACGAGCGAGTCCCTGAGCAGGTCGGAGACCAGGATGGCGACTACGCTGAACGGCAGCTTGAGGTACGCCGAGATCTCCGCCATGGACAGGGGCCAGTGACACATGCGCAGGATGGACGCGTGTTCCGGCTGCATCTCGGGCCGCGGCCCGCGCCACCACGAGGGTGATCAGGTCGATGTCGGCCCGGCGGCCCGAGGCGCCGCGCCCGCCGGTGAGGACGTACAGGCGCTCGGGACCGCCCTGCTCCCAGGCGGAGGACGCGTCGTTGATCGGGGACGGGGTCACCCGGCCGTCCTCTCCTCCATCCGCGGCGGGCTGGTGAGATGCTCACCGATACGTGCGACCAGGTTGCGCATCTGCTGTCCCATCAACCCCGCGTCCACCCCTTCGTCGGCCAGCACCGCGAGGTACGCGCGCGCGCCGGCCGCCATGAGGTAGAAGAATCCCCCGCCCACCTCGATTACCACGAGCCGCATCCGCTTGTCCCCCTGCGGGAACTCGGCGCCGACGGCGGCGGACAGGCTCTGCAGGCCGGCGCACGCGGCCGCGAGGCGGTCGGCGGTGTCCACATCCGTGTTGTACTGGGCCATGCGGAGGCCGTCCGCGGTCAGGACGATGATATGCCGGGTGCCCGGCACGCTCTCCGCAAGGTCCTTGAGCATCCAGTCCATGCTGGGCCGCAAGTGGTCCATCGGCTACTCGCCTTCCTTACCCGACGCATCGTCAGTCAAAGCGTGCTGGGTGCTCGTGCCCTCGCCGGAGACCGCGTTCTGGAACGCGGCAAGCCACAGTCCGGGCGGCGGGGGCGGCGCGGCGGGAGCGGATGCGTTACTCGACACGGGCGGGGACGGGGCGGCGGACTGCAAGCCCGCGCGGCGCGGTCAGGCTCCGCTGGCTGCCGCTCCCGCCGAGCGGGGCGGTGACGCCGCGCCTGCGCTGCGGCAGGCCGTTGTTGTTGATCTTGATGTGCTGCGGCTCCTCCGGCTCCAGGGCGATGGCGGGCATCAGCGTGTTCGGGTTCGGCCGGACCGCGGCGCCCGGGCTGGCCGCGGACAGCGGCACGGCGGTGGCCAGGTCGCGTGGGATGATCAGCACGGCGCGCACGCCGCCGTACGCCGAGGGCCGCAGCGAGACCTGAAAGCGGTGGGTCTGCGCGAGCCGACCGACCACGGACAGGCCGAGGCGCGGGTTCCCGCCGAGGTCGGCGAGGTCGAGGCCCGACTTGACCTCGGCGAGCACCCGCTCGGCGCGCAGCCGGGCCTCCTCGCCGAGGCCGACGCCGCCGTCCTCGATCTCGACCGCGATCCCGGACTGCACCTCGACCGCGGTCATGTGCACGCGGGTCTGCGGCGGCGAGTATCGGGTGGCGTTGTCCAGCAGCTCGGCGAGCGCGTGGATGAGCGGTTCGACGGTGGGTCCTGAGATGGCGACCTCGACCACTGAGTGCAGTTCGACGCGTTGGTAGTCGATGATCCGGGACATCGCGCCGCGCAGCACGTTGAACAGCGACACCGGATGCTGCCACTGCCGGCCGGGGCGGGATCCGCCGAGCACGGCGAGCGAGTCGGCGAGCCGGCCGATCAGCGCGGTGCCGTGGTCGAGGCGGAGCAGGTCGTCGAAGACATCGGGGTTCCCGCCGTGCCGCTCCTCCATCTCGCGCAGATCCTGGAACTGCTGGTGCACGATGGCCTGGACGCGACGGGCGACGTTGACGAACGCGCGCTGCGAGGAGTCGCGCAGGTCCTCTTCCGCCTTGACCGCTTCGAGGACCGAGCGGACCACGTCGTCGTGCGCCTTGATGAACGCGGCGCCGAGGGCGGGCGACTGGCTCGAGCCGGACAGCGCCTCCTCGACCGAGTCGCCGCGGTGCAGCCGACTGATCGCGGCGGGCAGCACCTCGACGGCGAGGCGGCTGGTCTCGGCCTCCTGTATCTCCAGGCGGTGCACGAGCTCCTGCTCGGTGGCGGCCTGCCGACGGCGCAGATGGACGATCTCGTGCCCGCGGCGGCGGATCTCGGCGCAGGCCAGGCCGATCGCGACCGCCGCGACGAGGCCGCACACGGCAACAGCGCGCCGGGCGTGCGGGGCGACGAGAAGGATGGCGGCCACTGTACAGAGTGCGGTCAGGGCTGCCGCTACCAGAGCACTGTAGACGACGGAGAAGTCGCCTTCCGAGCCACGAGGTGACGGTCACTTGCGTTTCATTCGCAGAACCTTGGTCTGATCGTGGGCGTGTGTCGGTGACCGACGGGGACGGGGAGAACAGTCACGGGCGCGGCCCGCGGAGAGACTCGCGCGCCGACGAGGGCCCGACGGCGATGTTCTGACTGGGCACGCGGCCACCTTGCTCAGTGTTCGCGGTTCTGATGTCTCTCCGGACGGGTCTGACGTTATATCTAGGGCTTCGGCGAGACCGCACCGCGCCGCTATCAGTGACCTTGAGTAGCCGGCCGCCGCTGTACATCCGGTCGAACTTCGCCGAGATCGATCATGGTCGATGTGCGTCGCGCCCTACCTGCCAAGAGA
>NZ_CDWRCM010000270.1:0-1480 GCF_977927585.1 Frankia sp. CcWB2
GGAGTACTAGGCTCACGTCTTCGTGAGAGCCCTCCGACGGTTCACCGTCCGTGCGCAGCTCCCCGGGCAGCTTGCTCCACTAGGGGAACTAGTCCTGAATCTTCGCTGGTCCTGGCATCCCGAGACGCTGGACCTGTTCGAGTCTGTTGATCCGGAGCTCTGGCAGGCGACGAAGGGAGACCCGGTCCGCCTGCTCGGCGAGGTGGATCATAACCGGCTGCTCGCGCTGGCCGCCGACCGCCGGTTCGTGCGCCGGCTCACCGACGTCGCGGACGACCTCCAGGAGTACCTGACAGCCGATCTGTGGTATCAGCAGCGGAAGGCCGAAGGCGCCCCGTCGGCGATCGCCTACTTCTCCCCGGAGTTCGGTATCACCGAGGTGCTGCCGCAGTACTCCGGCGGCCTCGGCATCCTCGCCGGCGACCATCTCAAGACCGCGAGCGACCTCGGCGTGCCGATCATCGGCGTCGGCCTGCTCTACCGGGCCGGGTACTTCGTGCAGTCGCTGTCCCGGGACGGCTGGCAGCAGGAGCGGTACCCGGGCATCGACCCGCACGGGCTCCCCCTGGCCCAGCTGACCGATCCGGCGGGGATGCCGGTGAAGGTGGCCGTCGGTCTGCCCGAGGGTCGCACGCTGCACGCGCAGATCTGGAAGGCGCAGGTCGGACGGGTCCCGCTGCTGCTGCTCGACTCGGACGTCGAGGACAACCAGCCGGCCGAGCGGGGGGTGACCGACCGGCTCTACGGCGGCGGGACCGACCACCGGCTGCTCCAGGAGATGCTGCTGGGCATCGGGGGTGTCCGTGCGCTGCGCGCCTACGCCGCGGTGACCGGGACTCCGGAGCCCGAGGTGTACCACACCAACGAGGGGCACGCGGGCTTCCTCGGCCTAGAGCGGATCCGGGAGCTCGTCGAGAACGGGCTCAGCTTCGACGAGGCGCTCCAAGCCGCCCGCGCCGGCACGCTGTTCACCACCCACACCCCCGTCCCCGCCGGCATCGACCGGTTCCCTCGCAGCCTGGTCGCCCGCCATTTCGGCGGGGACAACGGCTGGCCCGGTGTGCCGGTCGAGCGGATCCTGCAGCTCGGGGTGGAGGCCGACCCCAACGTCTTCAACATGGCCCACATGGGTCTGCGGCTCGCGCAGCGTTCGAACGGCGTCAGCAAGCTGCACGGCATCGTCAGCCGGGAGATGTTCGCGGGGCTGTGGCCCGGTTTCGACACCGCCGAGGTCCCGATCGGCTCGGTGACCAACGGGGTGCACGCCCCGACCTGGGTGTCCCGGCCCATCATCGAGCTTGCTGACCGCGAGCCCGGCCCGGGCCTGCTTTCCGACGACGCGGCCGGATTCGAGAAGATCTCCGCGTTGCCCGACGAGGTCGTGTGGGCCGCCCGGCGGCAGTTGCGGGAACGCCTCGTCACCGAGGTCCGCCGCCGGCTGCGGGCCTCCTGGCTCGAGCGCGGCGCGGCACCCGGTGAG
>NZ_CDWRCM010000270.1:1841-5029 GCF_977927585.1 Frankia sp. CcWB2
CTGGAGTGGGTGGAGTCGGTTTTCGATCCGGACATCCTCACGATCGGTTTCGCCCGGCGCGTGCCGTCCTACAAGAGGCTGACCCTCATGCTGCGGGACCGTGACCGGCTGCGCCGGCTGCTGCTGCACCCGCAGCGGCCGATCCAGATGGTCATCGCCGGCAAGGCGCACCCTGCCGACGATGGTGGCAAGCAGCTCGTCCAGCAGATCGTCCAGTTCTCCGACGACCCGGCCGTGCGGTCGCGCATCGTCTTCCTCCCCGACTACGACATCGGGATGGCGCGCTTCCTGTACTCCGGATCGGACGTCTGGCTGAACAACCCGCTGCGTCCGCTGGAGGCGTGCGGCACGTCGGGGATGAAGGCCGCGCTGAACGGCTGCCTGAACCTGTCCATCCGGGACGGCTGGTGGGACGAGATGTTCGACGGCCAGAACGGCTGGGCGATCCCGACCGCGGACGGGGTCGAGGACCCCGACCGGCGCGATGACATCGAGTCCGTCGCCTTGTACGACCTGTTGGAGAACACCGTCGCCCCCCGCTTCTACGACTCGGAGCCCGGCGACGGCATCCCGCGGCGCTGGGCCGCGATGGTCAAGCACACCCTGTCGGCTCTCGGTCCCCAGGTCCTGGCCAGCCGCATGGTCCAGGAGTATGTCGAGCGATACTACGTGCCGGCCGGTGTCTCGGCCCGGGCCGCCGCCGCCGGCGGCTTCGCCGGGGCCCGGGACCTGGCCGCCTGGAAGAGCCGGGTGCAGGCCGCGTGGCCCGGGGTCCGCGTGCTCAACGTCGACTCCGCTGGTCTCGGTGACACCCCTCAGGTGGGCCAGTCGCTGGTGGTGCGGGCCACGATCGACCTCGGTGAGCTGGCCCTCGAAGACGTCGACGTCCTCGCCTCCTACGGCCGGATCGACCAGACCGACCGGATCCTGGATCCTTCGACGCTGTTCCTGCAGCCGGTTGGCGAAGGGGAGGGCGGTCACCGCTACGAGGGCACCATCCCGCTCGGGCGCACCGGACCCTTCGGTTACACGGTGCGGGTGCTGCCCCGGCACGCACTCACCGCGAGCATCACCGAACTGGGCCTGGTTACCAACCCCTAGGGGTCCCCGCACCGCGGCGAAGCCGCCGTGCCGGGGGGATGGGCTCGTAGGACGAGCACGCTGTGGCCCAGCACGGTCAGGGACTCGCCGCCGGCATAGCTGGTTCCCGGTACCGCGACGGTCGCCGGGAATCCGGCGAGATCGTCGTCGGCGGTATTGAGCAGCAGGTCGTGGCGGGCCGCCCAGGGGGCACCGGGCAGGGTGACGACGGTGTCGCCGCGATCCGGATGGAACACGTACACCAGGCCAGTGCCGTGGGCCGGTCGATCGTGCGTCCCCCGCCCGCCGGCAGGATCCTCAGCGACGGGGCTGCCGGCGACATGGGCCACGAGCGTCGCGACCCGCGGGGCGTTCCAGTCCGCCACCGACATCACCGCCCCGTCCGCACGGAACCAGGTGATGTCCGCGAGTCGCCCGGGTGCCGACTGGCCGCCGTGGAAGAACCGCCCCCGGCGCAGCACGGGCTCGGCGGAGCGCAGTGCCGCCAACCCGCCCACCAGCCGGCACAGCGCCGGGTCGGGGCCGGCCGGGTCGGGGTAGGCGTGGTCCGGCTCCGCGACGTCCACCGATCCGGCGAGGTCGGTCGGCCAGTCGAGCCAGGACACCGCGTTGTCCTGGCAGTAGGCGTTGTTGTTGCCGCCCTGCGAGCGACCGAACTCGTCGCCGGCGAGCAGCATCGGGACGCCCGTGGACAGCAGCAGCGTCGTGATCAGTCCCCGGCGCACCCGGCGGCGGATGGTCAGGATCACCGGGTCGTCGGTCGCGCCCTCCACCCCGTAGTTCGCCGAGCGGTTGTCCGCCTCGCCGTCCCGGTTGCCCTCGCCGTTGGCCTCGTTGTGCTTCTCGTTGTAGGAGACCAGGTCGGCCAGGGGAAAGTCGTCGTGGGCGGTGACGAAGTTGATCGATGCCCAGGGGCGTCGGCCGCCGTGCTCGAACAGGTCCGACGAGCCGGACACCCGATAGCCCAGATCGGCGACGCCGCTGGTGTGCCTGTTCCACACGTCGCGCACGGTGTCGCGGAACCGCCCGTTCCACTCCGCCCAGGGGGCCGGGAACCCCCCCACCTGGTACCCGCCCCAGCCGACGTCCCACGGCTCGGCGATCAGCTTCACCGTGGCGAGGATCGGGTCGGCGTGGATGGCGGTCAGCAGGCTTGCCGCGGGGTCGAAGGCGTCGGGATTGCGGGCGAGCGCGGTGGCGAGATCGAACCGGAACCCGTCGACGCCCATCTCCGTCACCCAGTACCGCAGCGAGTCGCAGATCAGCCGCACGACGTGCGGTGAGGACGTGTTGAGGGTGTTGCCGCAGCCGGTCACGTCACGGTAGCGCCGGGGATCCATCGGCTCTACCCGGTAATAGGTCGTGTTGTCCAGGCCGCGCAGGGACAGCGTCGGGCCCCGCTCGCTGCCCTCGGCGCTGTGGTTGTAGACGACGTCGAGGATCACCTCGATGCCGGCGGCGTGCAGGGCGACGACCATCGCCTGGAATTCGCCGATCGGGTCGTCGGTGGCCGCGTACCCGGCATGAGGGGCGAAGAAGGCCAGGGTGTTGTAGGCCCAGTAGTTGATTTTTCCGCGCTCGAGCAGGGCCGGTTCGGAGACCGAGGCGTGCACCGGCAGCAGTTCGATCGCGGTGACGCCGAGCCGGCGCAGGTGCGCCAGGACGCTCGGGTGGCCGAGCCCGGCGTACGTCCCGCGTAACCGTAGCGGCAGGCCCGGGTGACGTTTCGTGAGTCCGCGTACGTGCGCCTCGTAGATGATCGTGTCCGACCAGGGGATGGTGGGCCGGTTGTCCGCCGGATGTACGCCCGGATGTACGCCGTGACCCGTCGAACCGCCACTCCCGGATCTGGGGTCCCCGATCCCGAGGTCCCCGAATCCGGAGTCCCTGGTCCCGGCGGGGCCCCGCTGCGCCCGCCCGGGCCCGGTCACGACGCAGCGGGGCACGAACGGTGCGGAGTCCCGCGGGTCCGGTTCGAAGCCGTAGGGGTCGCCGCCACCGAACCCGTAGATCGCCGGGTCCGTGCGCAGCGTCCCGGCTACCAATCGGGCGTAGGGGTCGACCAGCAGCTTCGCCGGGTTGTACCG
>NZ_CDWRCM010000271.1:0-4570 GCF_977927585.1 Frankia sp. CcWB2
TGTTTACCATGAAGCGAATCCGGGCACGGCTTAGTACGGAGATGCGGGACCTGCGGGGGATGAACGCGGAAGCGGTCACCCGTCGCCTGAACCCGATTATCAAAGGATGGGCCTCGTACTACCGGCCGGGTGTCTCCAGCGCGTCTTTCAGCGCCCTGGATACGCATATGTGGAAGCTTACCTACAAGTAGGCCAAGCACAGCCACCCGAAGAAGTCGAGGGACTGGATCGTCAAACAGTACTTCGGTCGTTTCAACCGCGCCAGGCAGGACCGCTGGGTTTTCGGTGACCACGTAACCGGCGGCTACCTCCAGAAGTTCTCCTGGACGACGATCGCCAGACATCATCTCGTTCCTGGAACGGCATCTCCGGATGATCCGAACCTGAGCGAGTACTGGAATGAACGGCGACGCAAGAGCAAACCTCCGCTCAGTCCGGGCAATCTACGGCTGCTCTCACAGCAGCACGGCCGCTGCCCAATCTGCCGAGGACTTCTCTTGCACGTCAGGGGACGTAATGAAGTAACAAATACGTGATCGAGAGCATCATCGCAGGTCACAGGCCTGTGGAGGGTTCGAAACGCGCAAGTTATTTCATTTCGACTCCTCAGAAGCGAGCCCAACAGCCCCCAGGAATGGGAACAGTGGCTTGCCGGGACACGAAAGGAGATCAACCGACAATCGATCGCCCTCAGCCCCGAATCCGGCACGCCGGACGTATCCTCTGCTCACCGCCTCGTGCACACCCACTGCGCCCGACGGCTACCCACCGACGAGCGCGTCGAAACAGCACCTTCGCAGCCTGCGAGCCCCCGGGCTTGCTTGAGCCGTGTGCGTCGTGAGGCGCACGCACGGTTCTGAGGGGGCGGGGGCACAGCAATGTGCCCTCGCTACCCGACACTACTACCTGGGCGGCAAGGACAACTTCCCCGCTGATCGGGAGGCGGCCGAGCAGGCACGGGCCGCCTTCCCGGGCGCCAGCACCGCCGCGGTGGAGAACCGGGCCTCGCCCCGGACGCCCGGATCGTCTACACCGACAACGACCCGATCGTGCTCGCCCACGCTCGCGCCCTGCTCGCCAGCACCCCCGAGGGCCGCACCGCCTACCTCGACGCGGATCTGCGCGACCCGGAGCGCATTCTGGCCGCCCCGGAACTGCGCGACACCCTCGACCTGACCCAGCCAGTCGCCCTGTCCCTGATCGCGATCTTTCATTTTATCCCCGACGCGGATGACCCCTACGGCGTCCTCGGCCGGCTGCTGGCGGCCCTGCCGTCGGGCAGTTATCTGGCGCTCACCCACGCCACCGCCGACGTCAACCCCGGCATGGAGCAGCTCTTCACCACGTACCGCTCCCGGGGCATCCCCGGGCAGCACCGCACTCGGGCCGAAGTGGAACGGTTCTTTGCCGGCCTGGAGCTCATCGACCCCGGAGTGGAGATGGTCCCTCGGTGGCGGCCGGAGGAGCCCGCCGCCGAGGGCGAGGTGCCGACCGATGCCGAGGTCAGTGTCTGCCGACCGATGCCGAGGTCAGTGTCTACGGCGGCGTCGCCCGCCTCGGGTAACCGCCTCGGGTAGCCACCGGCTCTCACCGGTTGTGCGGCCGCCAGCCGCTGCGGGCCCCGGGCCGGGGGCGGTGCGCTCACGCGGGCGGGTTCACCCGGAGGCGCCGAACGGCTCGAACGGGCCCGCAACGGGCCCGGCCGCACCCGCGCACCCTCCCGGCACCATGCCGAACCGGTCCGGGCGACGACCATGGACGGTATCGTCGGCACCGTGAGTATCGTCGACACCGTGGGCACCGTACGGGTCTTCCTCCTGGACGATCATGAGATCGTCCGGCGCGGCATCCGCGAGATGCTCTCCGAGACCGGTGACATCGAGGTCGTCGGAGAGGCGTCCACCGCGGCGGAGGCACTGCGCCGGATCCCGGCGACGAGGCCGGACGTTGCCGTGCTCGACGCCCGCCTCGAGGACGGCAACGGTATCGACGTCTGCCGGGACCTGCGCTCGGCGCATCCCGAGATCGGCTGCCTGATCCTCACCTCCTACGACGACGATGACGCCCTGTTCGCCGCCATCATGGCCGGGGCCGCCGGCTACCTGCTCAAGCAGATCAGGGGCACGGACTTGGTCGGCGCCATCCGGACGATCGCCGCGGGCCGTTCCCTGCTCGACCCGGCCGTCACCCAGCGGGTCCTCACCCGGTTGCGGGAGGGCCCGGCCGAGGACCGCAAGCTTGCCACCCTCGGCGAGCGGGAACGCCAGATCCTCGTCCTCATCGCGGAGGGGCTGACCAACCGGCAGATCGCCGGGCGGATTCACCTGTCCGAGAAGACGGTGAAGAACTACGTCTCGGCCATCCTGGAGAAGCTAGAGCTGTCCAGCCGCACCCAGGCCGCCGTGTACGCCACCCGCATCGAGAAGTGACGGCGCCCTGAAACGCGACGGCGCCGCGCGGGATGGTCACACCGGACCCACCGGGCGGCGTCAGTCCAGGTGGGCGAGAACCGTCTGCAGGGCCTCGGCGACCGGGACGGCGGTGCGTACCACCGTCGCCGACGGCCAGGGGTCGGCGCGGGCCGCCATCGCCCGGTGGATGGCCATCGTCGCCTCCGACGGATCGGTGCCCGCGGCGGCGCGGCGGCCGATCCGGGCAGCCGCCACCTCCGGTGCCGTCACGCAGTGCAGCTCCACCAGGTCGGCGCAGACGCTTGCGGCGAGCTCGGCGGCGGCCCGGCGGTGACGCGCGCTCGACCAGGAGGCGTCCAGCACCACCCGTTCCCCGCGGGCGAGAGCCGCCCCGGCGCGGCGCAGCATCTCGGCGTACGTCGCGTCGGTGATCTCGGGGGCGTAGCGCCCGGTGCCGAACCGCGGGTCGGAGGTCGCGGGGTCGCCGTCCGCGACCGGCCCGCCCGCCGGCGCGACGCCCACCGCGCCCACCGCGCCGGTACCGGCGTCGCGGCGGGCTCCGGTTCCGTGGGCTCCGGTTCTCGTGGCGGTGCCGCCGGCGTTGCGCAGGGCACTGGCGTACCCGCCGGCGGTGGTGTCCGCAGCCGGCCCGCCCTCACGCAGAGGCATCCCGGTCAACTCCTGGCGGATCACGTCGGAGCGCAGCAGCACCCAGCCGTCACCGACCCCGGCCAGCCTGCCGGCCAGGGTCGTCTTGCCCGTCCCGGGCAGCCCGCCGACCACGACGAGCTGGACCCGGCCGGCCCGCAGGTGACGGTGGGCGACGGCCAGCAGCCGGCGGGCCTCCTCGGCCGCGTCGGGATCACCCTGCCCGCCCCGGATACAGGTCACCTTCGCCCGGACGAACGCCCGGTAGGCGACGTAGAGATGCTGCAACGACCGCGGGTGCACCTCGCCGCTGAACTCCCGGTAGGCGTCGAGGAACTCGGCGGCCTCCTCCGGCGCGCCGAGGCGTTCCAGATCCATCGCCAGGAACGCGACGTCACCGAGGACGTCACCGAAGCGCAGCCGCGGGTCGAACTCGATGCAGTCGAGGATGCGGGGTCCGTCGTCGAGGCAGTAGATGTCGTCGGCGAGCAGGTCGCCATGCCCGTCGCGGATCCACCCGGCGCGCACCCGATCGCCGAGCAGCGTCTCCCGGCCGGCCAGGTAGCGCAGCGCCAGTTCGCCGATCTCGTCGACCACCGCCGCGTCCAGCAGGGTGCCGCGGTAGGGGGAGATGCCTTCCAGACCCTCCCGCCACAGCCCCTCCAGGGTCGCCCGGTGCCCCGCCACCGCGATCTCCGGTGAGGTCTCGCACCGCTGGTGGAACACCGCCAGCGCCCGGGCGACCGTGCGCAGTGCCGGGCCGACCCGGCTGCGCCGGCGGACGAGGGTGGACAGCCGCCGACTCGCCGGCATCCGCCGCATCACGACCAGGTGGTCGATCACCTCACCGGTGTCGTCGAGGAGATCAGCGACCCCCAGGTAGACGTCGGGGGCCAGCCGGCGGTTGAGCGCGACCTCCGACCGGCAGACCGACTCCCGGGTGCGGCGGTCGGTGAAGTCGAGGAAGCCCAGGTTCACCGGCTTCTTGCGCTTGTACACGCGATCGGCGGCCAGGTGCAGCGTGGCGCTGTGCGTCTCGTAGGTCTCGAACGTCTCCAGCTCGGACAGGTGCAGGGCGCGCAGCCGGGGCTGGGCCGGGGCTGAGGCGGGGGACGGCGGGTTCGTCGGGGACAACATCCCTCCGGCCGCGTGATGGTCGTCCGCCCCGGTGGAGGGCGTCGCATCCCGCACGTACTGGATGGTCATGGCCCCTCCAGGGGGTCGCGTGGCAGGTCTGGCACGGCGGTCGACGCTCGTCGCACCGCGTCGGACGGTCGGACGGTCGGACGGGTGACGCCGGCGGTGTGGACAGATGAACGCCGACGCCCGATGGCTCCGAACATCATCGTCGCCGTCGGCGAGCATCCTCGCGACCGCCAGAGGTTGCCTACCCGGGGGCCCTTCGGACCATTCGTGGTGGACGTCCGACCCGACCCGGGCCACACCCGCCAGCGGGTCACCGGATCCGCTGCGCCCGCCCGGTCACCGCACGGTCGGCCGGTACCGCACGG
>NZ_CDWRCM010000272.1:0-1280 GCF_977927585.1 Frankia sp. CcWB2
CCGGACGTCAGAGCGCGGCACGGCGCCTCCTGGTCAGTGCGGTCAGCGGGGCGGCGAGGGCGGCCGCGAGCCGGGTGGTCGGCCGGTCCCGGCCCGGGGCGCCGAGCGTGCCGGCGGCGCGGCGGGCCAGCGTCGACAGGCCGAACAGGGCGCACAGCACCACCACGATCGTCAGCGCGGCCGCCGCGCCCGTCCCGGCGTCGAAGTAGGTGAACTCGTAAGTGTACAGACGGTAGTAGACGTTGTCGGTGGTGTTGTCGGGGCCGCCCTGGGTGAGCACAGCGATGTTGTTGAACGTCCACTGCCCGGCGAACACCGCGCACAGGAACGACAGCAGGATCGTGGTGCCACGCAGTTGGGGGACCACGAGACGGCGGGTGATCTCCCATTCGGTGGCGCCGTCGACGCGGGCGGCATCGAGGCAGCGCCGGTCGATCGCGGCCAGTGCCGCGCCGTAGAGCAGCATGTTGAGCGCGACGAACCGGGCCGCGGTGATGAGCGAGATGGCGGCGAGGGCGGTCGAGGGGTCACCGAGCCAGTCCCGCTCGCCCAGGCCCAGCCCGCCGGTGACGACGTTGACGATGCCACCGAGCGAGTCGAGGACGAACCGCCAGGACAGCGCGTTCGCGACGGGGGCGAGCATCACCGGCAGGAACAGCAGGGCCCGGTAGATGTCGCTGGTCCGACCGGGCCGCTTCCACAGCATGATCGCCAGTGCCATCGGGACGATCGTCGCGAAGGGCAGCATCACCAGGACGTAGAGGCCGGTGCGGCTCAGCGCCCGGGGGAACTCTTCGCCCTCGAACAGGCCGCGGAAGTTGGCAAGCCCCACGAAGTCCCGGTCGGGTTTGATCAGGTCCCAGTTCGTCAGGCTCAGGTACGCCTCGAAGACCAGCGGCCCGTAGACGAAGACCGCCAGCGACACCAGCACCGGCGCCTGGTAGAGCCACGGTACGGCGCGGCGCGCCACCGTGGCCGGGATGGCCCCGCGCGGACGTGCCACGCGGGGCCAGGTGCCGATCATCAGGAGGAGAGTGCGCGGATCTTCTCGGCGGCCTTGCTCAGGGTCGCCTGAGGATCGGCCCCGCGCAGGACGATCGGTTCGACGGCCTCGTCCTGCAGCACGACGACGGCCTGGTTGGCCTTCGCCCCGCGGAACGAGGTGTAGGGGGTGACGGTGTCGAGCTGGTCGAGGGCCGGTTCCAGCAGCTTCACGATCGGGGTGTCGGCGAGCTTCGTCGCCACGCTCTGCCGCAGCGGCAGGTAGCCGATCTTCGAGG
>NZ_CDWRCM010000272.1:1865-5142 GCF_977927585.1 Frankia sp. CcWB2
GAGGAACTTGATGAACTCCCAGGCGGCGCGCTGCTTGGCCGGGTCCTTGGCCAGCACCGCGAGCCCGGCGCCGGAGTAGGTCGGGCGGGCGGGTTTGGTGCCGAAGGACGGCAGGCCCGCGGTGCGCAGCTCGAACTTGCCCGTCGCCGCCTTCTGGGCGCTGGCGAGCAGCGCCGTGCTGGTGACGAACATGCCAAGGTCACCCTTGGTGAACGCGGCCAGGGCCGCTTCGGCCTTGACCCCGGGCTGGGCACCCGAGGCGGTCAGGTCGGCGATCGTGGCCAGCGCCTCGACGGCCGGCTGCTTGTCGAGGGTGACCGCGCCGGAGGAATCGACCAGCGACCCACCGTTAGAATTCACCACCGACTGGGTCAGGTAGTCCGACTTCCCGCTGTCGACGACGCTGATGTAGACGCCCTCCTTACCGGTCGCCTTGATCTTCAAAGCGGCGGCCTTGACGTCGGCGAGGGTTGTCGGCGGCTGCTGCGGGTCCAGGCCGGCGGCGCGGAACAGGTCGGCGTTGTAGTACATGACCGGGATCGACATCGTGTACGGCATCGCCGCGACGACGCCGTTGGTGGAGACGGCCGACAGGATGTTCTTCGAGATGCCGGCGGTGGCCGGCTCCCACTCGCTGCCGGCGACCTTCTGGACCGGGGTGATCGGCAGGGCTTCGACCGCCTCGGCCATCTTGCTCCAGCCGATCTGGGCGACGTCGGGCGGATCACCGGCGGCGGTGTCGGTGCGCAGCCGAGTGAGGACGTCCTTCACCGCGACACCCTGCGGCTTGACCGTGATCTTCGGGTGCGCCTTGGCGAAGGCGTCGAGCAGTGCCTGGGTTCCCGTACCGCCGAGACCCGCGGTGCCGTAGTTGTAGGACAGGAAGGTAATGGTCGCCGGGGTGTCACCCTGCGGTGTCGCGGCCGGGGTACCGGAGGCGGTGTCGCTGTCCGAGCCGCAGGCCGCCACGGCGAGCAGGCCGACCGCGGCGGACAACGCCGTGACGACCAGCCGGGCCCGGTGCCGCCGCGGACGGCGGCCCGGGCGATCCTGTCCTGCGTCCCGCTCTTGTCCTGTGTCCCGTTCATGTCCAGCAGCATCGTCGTGCCGGGAAACGGCTGTCACACCAGTCGCCTTTCACGCGTCGGAGCAGTTGCGTCACCCGAGGGGTGATCGCATCCCGGGAACAGGTCGCCACCCGGGAACAGGTCGCCGCCCACGGGGGGCGGGAAGACGTCGGCGGAGGTCATGCGATGTCGAACTTGCGGGCCGGGGCGGCCAGGTGCACCGGCCCGTCGAACACCCGCTCGGCCTCGGCGCGCCGCGCAGCCAGCCACTCAGGGTCGTCGGTGACGAAGTGGGTGAGCACGAGCTGACCCACCCCGGCGAGCCGCGCCGCCTCGGCCGCGTCGAGGGCGCTGAGGTGGCCGTGGCCGCTGTCGTCGGTCAGCTCGAGGGTGGCCCCTCGGCGAGGAGAAGATCGACGCCGCGGGCGAGGTCGACGAGGGCGTCGGTCACCCCGGTGTCACCGGTGTAGGCGAGGCTGGCGCCCGCCGTCTCGATGCGGATCCCGCAGTTCGGTACCGCGTGGCGCAGCCCGTGCAGGCTGACCATGCAGTCGCCGATCTTAAAGGTCTCCCCCGGGTCGTACTCGCGGACGTCGAAGGCGACCTCGAACGCCTTGTCCAGCAACGGGATGGTCGCGACCGGGAAAAGCCCGGCCAATGCCTGGAAGGTATCCAGGCCGCCCCGCGGAAGGTAAAGAGGAATCGGTTCGCTGCGCGCCGGAATGTCACGTGCCGGGAGCGTCGGGAATCGCATGGGATATCGGGCCCGACTGGCCAGCAATGCCTTTCCCAGCGGGAGGAGATCATAGCAGTGATCGGAATGCAGATGACTGATCACAATACCGTCGAGCGATGCGGGGTGCCCCAGCGCGCTCAGCGCCGTCGCGGCGCCGGGGCCGCAGTCCAGCAGCATCTTCGTCTCCGCGGTGCAGACGAGGTAGCTGGAGCTGCACTGACCGCCGGTCGGCATTCCCGACCGGCAGCCCAGGACGGTCAACCGCATACGTTCATCCGTTCATCTTGATGTTCCACTCTTGGTGTTCCGTTGGGAACATGTGGAACATTCGGCGCCAGGGTGCGCGAGGATTTCCGCTGTCATCCGCGATGCTGCTGGGTGGCGCCGTCGCCGGCAATATGGAACTTTCGAACGGACGATTGCCCCGGCCAATCGCCATCTACACGGGCCGCCGCCGCCGAACGGGCCCGTGACGAAGAACATCGGGCCGGCCCGGCGACGGGGGCCCGAAGGTGCCACGGAGGCCCGAAAGTGCCGGGAGTGCCGCGAAAGGTGCCGCAGGGGTGCGGGCTCAGCCGCCGGAAGCCGGCTGCCCGTCGTGGGCGAGGACCGGCACCTGCGGCGCGGGAGGTACGGGAGGTACCGGGACGGCGTCCTCCCCGAAGGGACCCGCGTTGTCCAAGCTGCGCAGGAACGCCTCGACGACGGGCGGCGGGTCGGGGTGCCAGACCACCTGCACCCCGACGGTGGGCACCGGCTCGACGAGCCGCACGGCCGCCAGGCCCTTGCCGGGCACGAAACCGCTGCGGACGGACGAGGCGAATCCCACAACCGACTTCGTCGTGACGATGATCCCCGTGGCACCCGAGTCGTCGACCTCGTCGGCGACCGTCAGGCTGATGCCCGCCCGGCCGGCGGCGGCGAGGATCGCGTCGTGCATGGCGGGGCTCTGTTCCCGCCGGAACAACACACACCGTTGGCGCGCGAGCTCCCGGAACGACGCCTGCTGGCGGTCGGCCCACGGATGGTGGTGGCCGACGAGGCGACCAGCGGCAGGGTGAGAATCCGTCGCGACTGCAGCCCGGCGGCCGGCGCCCCGCCGAACACGAGCGCCACGTCCACCTTGCGGTCGTGCAGGGCAGCGAGCGTCGGTCCGCTGCGAGCCTCCCAGAGAACCGTGGAGATGCCGGGGTAGTCGGCGCCCAACCGGACGAGGGTCGGCTGGAGCACCCGCTGCCCGGCGGGGAAGTTGAAGCCGATGGTCAACACGCCCACGCGGCCCGAGGCCGCCTCCCGGGCCGCCGACACGGCCCGGCGCGCGGTGTCGAGGACCCGCCGGGCCTCGACCTCGAACGCACGGCCGGCCGCGGTGAGCCGCACCTCGTGGGAGGTCCGGCTGACCAGTTCGACACCGACCTCCCGTTCGAGGCGCTGGAGCTGCTGGCTCAGCGACGGCTGGGCCAGGTGCAGCCGG
>NZ_CDWRCM010000273.1:0-4416 GCF_977927585.1 Frankia sp. CcWB2
CTTCGAAGACCCGGCATGGTGCGTGGTCGCACGGCATCCTGGGTGGCGACCGGCTCCGTGCGCAAAGGGGGGAACCCGCTGGTCCGCAGCGTGGCTCGGACCGCCTTCTACTGGCTGCTGTTGACGACGTGCGCGACATGGATCGGCATCGCTCTCGACGTCTGGCGGTTCGGCTGGGAAAACTTTTGGCTCATGATTCTGTTCCAGCTCGGCCACAGCTATCTGAGCATCCCGCTCCTGTTCGAGCTTAGCCGCCTGCTCGTGGGGCGCGGCGACCGGCCGGCACGCAGCAGGCACCGCGCCAGGCAGTCTCAGCCCGACTCCGTGGTCCGGGCATGGACCGGCGGTCCGCAGGCCTACAGCGCGCCGGCCCACAACGCGCCGGCCAACAGCGCACCGGTCTCGCCCTCGCACGGCGCTCCACCCGCCAGCGCGGCCCTGCGCCAGGGGTGAAGCGACGTGGAACGTCACGACGACGACCTGGACTTCCCGGCCTCCGAGCACCTGCGCTGGCCCGACGGGCTGGCGATCACCGTCGGCCTGGCGGTCATCGCGTTGCTGGCCACCGGCTGGGTCGACCCGACCGTGCTATGGCACTGATCAGGCCAGGCGGGCCATGAGAGCGGTCGGCATGAGGACCATGAGGACGACGGACGGCGCGGTCACGGACGGCACGGTCACCGTGCCGCTGCGGCGACCCCACCCGGGTCTGGTGCGGATCGAGGAACGGCTCGGCTTCCGCCCCGACATCGAAGGGCTACGCGCCCTGGCTGTGCTGCCCGTGCTGTGTTACCACGGTCAGGTCCCCCACGCCGCTGGCGGCTTCATCGGGGTCGACGTGTTCTTCGTTGTCTCGGGGTTCCTCATCACCAGCCTGCTCGTGCGGGAGGCCGAGGTCACCGGTCGGATAAGCCTGGCGGGGTTCTACGCGCGCCGGGCCAGGCGCATCCTGCCGGCGGCCTGCGTCGTCCTGGTGTTCGTCACCGTGGCGAGCTGGCTGACGATGCCGCCGCTGCGCCAGGCGGAGACGGTGCACGACGTCGCGGCGGCCTCGGTCTACCTGGTCAACTGGCGGTTCATCTCGAACCAGACCGACTACCTCGCCAGCGGTCGGGACCCCAGTCCGGTGCTGCACTTCTGGTCGCTCAGCGTGGAGGAGCAGTTCTACCTCGTCTGGCCGCTGCTCCTGCTGCTCGTCGTGCTGTTCGCCCGGCGCGCCACGATGTCGCTGGCCGCCGTCGCGGTCCCGGTCACGCTCGGGCTCGTCGCCCTGTCGTTGGCGCTGTCGCTGCACTGGACCCTGGTGGAGACGCCGGTCGCCTACCTGGGCTCGCCGGCCCGGGCGTGGCAGTTCGGCGTCGGTGCGCTGCTCGCCTTCGCCGCGCCGGCGCTCGCCAGACTCGACCGCGGCCGCACCGTCATCGGGGTGAGGATCGTGCTCGGCTGGGCGGGGTGCGTGGCGGTGGTGGCCGCCGTCGTCAGTTACGACAGCGTGACGGTCTACCCGGGCACGGCGGCCTTGTTGCCCACCTTCGGCGCGGCAGCGGTCATCGCGGCGGGTACCGGCGTCCACCCGGGACACCGCAGCCTCCGGGCGGGTGCGGGCCGGTTGTTGGGGACCAGGGTGCTGACCGTCATCGGAAGCCGGTCGTACAGCCTGTACCTGTGGCACTGGGCCGTGCTCGTCCTGGTCGAGGCGCGGGTGGGAGACCTGAGCTGGCAGGCGCGCACGGCAGCGGTCGCGGCCTGCGCCGTGCCGGCCGAGCTGTCGGTGCGGCTGGTCGAGCGTCCGGTGCGGCTCTCGGCGGTCGCGGCGTCGGGCTGGCGTCGTGGCCTCGCCATCGCCGTCACCGCGACGTTGCTGCCGGCCGCCACCGGCATGCTGGTCGGCACCGATGCGCTGCAGCGGATGCGGGGCGGTGGCCGGGACACGGTGGCGGTGCTGCCGCACCTGCCCGCGGCCACGGTGGTGCGTGACCCGTTCGACCAACCCGGCGGCCTGTTGAGCGGCCCGGTGACGCCCGCGCCTTGGTCCGCGTACGACGACCTGCCGCGGCTTCCGGACGGCTGCATGGTAAGTCCCCGCCAGACCACGAGCCCGCCCTGCCAGCTGAACACCGACGGCGCCACCGGCCGGGTGGTCCTGTTGGGGGACTCGCACGCCGCCCAGTGGTTCGGGGCGGTCTACCACATGGCCCGCGGCAGCGACTGGTCGGTGGAGGTGCTGACCAAGGTCGGCTGCCCGTTACCCGCTATCTCGGTCCGCAGCGAGCAGCTCGGCCGGGAGTTCACCGAGTGCGACACCTGGCGAGAGAACACGTTTCGCCGGCTCGCCGCGGAACCAAAGCCGGACGTGATCTTCCTGAGTACGTACAACCGGTACACCGGCGACGAAGAAAAGGTTGTGGCGGGATGGCGGAACACGATCGCACGGCTCGCGTCCCTGGGTGCTCCGCTGGTCTACATCGTCGACACCCCGCATCCACCGGAAGACATTCCGGCGTGTATTTCCGGCGCAATCGACAACTGGCGGTCGTGCTCGTTCCCGCGGGATTCCGGACTGCCCCGCGACCCGCTGCTGCAGGCGGTCGTCGAGGGCCGCGAACCAGCGGTCAGCGCGGTCGACCTGAACGTCATCCTGTGCCCGGGGACCGGACCCTGCCCGGCCGTACGGGGCAGCGTGCTGCTGTACCGCGACGACTCCCACATCACGAACACGGCAGCGGTCATGCTCGGGCCGGCGCTCGAACACGCGCTGGTCACCAAGGTACAGCTACCGTCGCGGGGACCTCTGCTCCAGTCAAGCCAGACCGCGGGCACATCGCGTTCCTGACTTCGGTCCCGGTGGAATCCGGGCGTCGGGTAGCCTCGCCAACGAGGTGCGCCAAGGCCGTATTTCAGGACGCCTGTACACTTTTCAGTCATTGTTTGGATTTCGGTCATTGTTCGGCGGACGTACCAGCCAGACGGCCGAGGTACCTGGTGGGGAGGCGCTGATGCGACGGCGGTCTGCCGTCTGCCTGATGGTGGCGGCGAGCGTACTGGTTTTCGCCTGCAGCTCCCCCGGCGACGGCCCGTCTCGGGAACCTGTGTCCCCGAGCGGCGCCACCGGCGGCGCCGCTCGCGGCGCCGAGCCGTCGCGGGCGACCGTCGAAACCGTGTTCAGGACCCGTCCGCAGTTCGGCGTCACGGTGCCCGGCATCAGCCAGGCGTCGCTGGGCGAGGTTGCGCGCACGACGGGCTGCCTGCCGGCGATGGCCCAGTTCTTCGTCTCCGTGGCCCACGGCCTGGACCCAACGGTGCTCGGCGCGGTGCCGGTGACACCGATCGTGACGGTCGAGCCGTGGAACCCGGACAAGGGGGTCAACCAGAGCGACTTCACGCTCGACAAGACCATCGAGGGCCGGTGGGATGACCACTACCGGGCCATCGCGATGGTAGTGAAGAAGTACGGACGCCCCGTCCTGATCCGGTTCGCCCACGAGATGAACGGCTACTGGTACCCGTGGGCGTCGGTTGGCTCGAACACACCGGCGCTGTTCGTGGCGGCATGGCAGCACGTGGTCGGCCTCTTCCGAGACGCCGGCGTCACGAATGCGCTGTGGGTGTGGTCGCCGAACGTGCTCCGCGGGACGTCGGGAACGCCGCTGGCCGAGTACTACCCTGGCGACAAGTGGGTCGACCTGATGGGTCTGACAGGGTACGGCGTGCAGGAGAGCTCCGCCGCGCAGACGTACGACCCGTCCATGGCCCAACTGGCCGCGCTATCGGCCAAGCCGGTCCTGCTGACCGAGGTGGGCGCCCAGCGGGACCAGTACAAGACCAGCTGGATCGCCTCGTTCGGCAGCTGGCTGCAGAGCCACCCCCAGGTGCTGGGGTTCGTCTGGACGGCGATGAACATCAAGGACGGCGTGAAGGGTGACTGGCGGTACGACGACTCGGAGGCCGACCTCGCCGCCTTCCGGGCGAGCCTGCTCGCCGGAAGAGTCGTCTGCTGACCACCGCGAGGAGCGTTCCGGAGTCGGCTGGCCAGCCGGGTCCAGCGGTCCGTGAGGTGAGCCCCGTTTCCCGGACACCTGGTTGTGGAGGGCCGGCTCAAGGACGTGATCAATCGCGCTGGAGACAAGGTCTCCGCGGAGGAGGTCGAAGACCACCTGCGCGCCCACCCTGGTGTCGCGGGCGTCGCCATCGTGCCCGTCGCCGACGCCGCGCTGGGGGAACGCTCCTGCGCCTGCATCATCGCATCCGGTCAACCGCCGCGGCTGAGCGAGCTCACGGCCTTCCTGCGCGACCGGGAACTCGCCGCGTACACTTGTCTTCCGCACGTGCGTGCGATGAGCTAGCTGCTTGATCTCTTGTTCGGATCACGTCGGGGTGACCGCGATCGGTAGTGACGGGTCTGGGACTGTTCCTGGC
>NZ_CDWRCM010000274.1:0-375 GCF_977927585.1 Frankia sp. CcWB2
GACGACCTGGTCGGTGACGTCACCGAGATCCTGACGTCGCTGTGCGCCCGGTTGTACGGCCGTCGCGCTGCGGCGAACCGGGCCCGGCGTGCGGTCACCGAGGTGACGAAGGACGACTCGACGTGAAGGCGTTGCAGGCGTACCGGTTCGCACTCGATCCGAACACCGTCCAGCGTGCCGGCCTGCGCCGGCATGCCGGGGCGGCCCGGTTCGCCTACAACTGGGGTCTGGCCCGGGTGAAAGCCGCGCTCGCCCAGCGCGAGGCCGAACAGTCCTACGGCCTGTCCGGTGACGCGCTGACTCCGGCACCGTGGACGTTGCCCGCGTTGCGGCTCGCGTGGAACGCCGCCAAGCGGGACGTCGCCCCCTGGTGGG
>NZ_CDWRCM010000274.1:711-1208 GCF_977927585.1 Frankia sp. CcWB2
CCACCGGCGCCTACGGCCCGGCTGAGGACCGGCAGGTGAAGCTGCCTCGGATCGGCCGGGTCAAGGTGCATGAGCCGATGGGCGCGCTGACCGGCCGGCTCGCCGACGGGTCCGCACGCCTGCTGGGTGCGACCGTGTCCCGGACCGCGGGGCGCTGGTTCGTGGCGTTCACCGTGGAGGCCGACCGTGATGTCCCCGGCAAGCCGTCTACCCGGCAGCGCCGGGGCGGCCCGGTCGGGGTCGACCTGGGTGTGCGCCACCTCGCCGTGCTGTCGACCGGCGAGACCGTCGAGAACCCCACGCCGCTGGCCCGGTCGCTGCGCAAGCTGCGCCGCGCGTCGCGGGCCTACGCCCGCTCCACGCCCGGCAGCGCCGGTCGCCGTAGACGCGCCGCCACCCTCGGCCGCCTCCATACCCGCGTCGCCTACCAGCGCCGCGACGGGCTGCACAAGCTCACCACCCGGCTGGCCAAGACCCACGACACGATCGTGGTGGAA
>NZ_CDWRCM010000274.1:1506-5039 GCF_977927585.1 Frankia sp. CcWB2
TTATGCAACGGCTGCGCCACATTGCGTACGACGATGCCGCCGCTGGACGGACGACGTGAGGGGGCGGCCACACCAGTCTGATTCCCATGATGACAACCACTGGCGAGCGCAGTTCGCCATCACCCGGCACCACCCGGCCCGACACCACCCGACCGGCACCTGAGACAGACCGGCCGGCCGCCGTCGACGTCCAGGGTCTGACCAAGCGGTACGGGCGCCGGACCGTCGTCACCGGTCTCGACCTCACGATTCCCGAGGGGGTCGTCGCCGGATTCGTCGGGCCCAACGGGGCCGGCAAGACGACGACCCTGCGCATGCTGCTCGGCCTGGTCCGCCCCAGCGGGGGCTCCGGGACCGTCCTCGGTCATCCCCTGGTGACACCGGCCCGCTACCTGCCACGGGTGGGCGCCCTGATCGAGAGCCCCGCGCTGTACCCGGCGCTGTCCGGTGCCCGCAACCTCGCCTCCCTCGCCGTGCTGGGCGGGCAGGACCCGACGCGGGTGGACGGGATCCTCGACGAGGTCGGACTCACCGGCCGCGGCGCGGACAAGGTACGGACGTACTCCCTCGGCATGAAGCAGCGCCTCGCCATCGGCGCCGCCCTGCTCAGCGATCCGGACCTGCTCATCCTCGACGAGCCGACGAACGGACTGGACCCGATCGGGATCCGGCAGATGCGTGAGCTCATCCGATCCATCGCCGCCGGGCCGGCCATCGCCGGGAGCCGGCGCACGGCGCGCACCGTCCTGATCTCGTCGCATCTACTCGCCGAGGTCGAGCAGATCTGCGACTGGCTGATCGTCGTGGAGGGCGGGCGGCTGGCCTACCAGGGGCCGACCGACCGGCTGATGGCAACCTCCACCTACGACATCGTCCTACGCCCCGAGCACGACGATGACGTCCCGCTGCTCGCCGGTCTCCTCGCCGGCCTGGCGGTACCGGCGACGCGGCGGCCCCGGGATGTCGTCGTCAGTCTCGACGCGAACCCAGACGACGGACCCGACGGCCCCGACGGCCCCACCCGCCTGCTGGCCAGGATCAACCGGGCCGCGGCGGCCCGGGGCATCACCCTCGTCGAGATGTCTCCGCGCCGGCTCAGCTTGGAGGACCGCTACCAGGGTCTGGTCACCCAGGCCCGAACCCGGGCGGCGACATCACCGACACCAGCACCGACACCAGCACCGGCCGGCGTGCCGGCTCCCAGCGGCCCCCCACGGGCGGGACGACGACCAGATCCACGAGTCCGATCCGCGGGCTGTCCGCCGCTGCGGCGGCCCGTCATGACGAGGGGACACTGCGATGAGTCTCCTGGTAGCGGCCCGGCGGTCCTTCCACGCCGAGCCGATCAAGCTGTGGCGGCCGAGTACGGCGGTGGCCATGGGCATCCTCGCCCTGCTGAGCGTGCTGTCGACCGTGCTGCTCCTCGCACTGGCCGATCCGGGCGGCTCCCCGCCGGGCGGCAGCGGTGGGCCACCGAGCTTCGACGTCACGTTCACGCAGGTGTCCGCGGCGTCCGGGGTGGCACTCGGTTTCACCGGCGGGAGCACCTTCACCGGCCTGCTGGTCTTCCTCGTCTTCGCGATCAGCATCACCCTCGAGTACAGCCAGGGGACGCTGCGAACCCTGTTCCTACGGGAGCCCCGGCGGCTGGGTTGGCTCGCCGGACGCATGGCGGTCATGCTCGTCCTGGTGGCGGTGGCGCTCGTCGCCGCGCTGGTGGTCAGCATCGTCGTCGGGCTGGCCGTCGCCGGGATTCGGGACATTGACACGTCAGCGTGGTGGAGCGCCGACGCGCTCGGGGAGGCAGCGTCGAGCTACCTGAACGCGCTGGTGGCCGCCGTTTTCTTCGGACTCGCCGGGACCGTGCTCGGGCTGGTCCTGCGGTCGACGGCGCTCACCCTCGCCGTCGGGATCGCGTGGACGTTTCCGATCGAGCACATTGTCCAGGAGTCCTGGAGCGGAGCGGGCCGGGTCTTCCCTGGACTGGTCTTCGACGCGATCGGCCAGGGAGGTACCGCCGATGCCGGCTACGGGTCGGCGCTGCTGATCGGAGGTCTGTATGCCGCCGGTGCGGCGGTGATCGGGGCGGTGAGCCTGGCCCGCCGGGACGTCACGGCCTGACAGCACGAATCTGCCAAAGGCAGACGAATGGCGGACAGATGGCGGACGGATCGCCTATCATCACCGCTGATGGCGCCCGGCCGACGACGGGGAATGGCGGTTCGCATGGTGCCTTCCGATCGGAACCGCGGCGACGTCGTCAAGCGGATCGGACGTTGACCCCGCTCAACCGGCTGGTTCGCGAACTCGGCGGCGCCGACGCCTACACCGTGCTCGGGGTGGCGCGCACCGCTGACCGGGCGGAGATCCGCCGGGCGTACCGGGCCCGTGTCCGGGCCCATCATCCGGACAATCCCGCCAGCCGGGACGCACAGTCCATGCGCACGATGCAGCTCCTCACCGTGTCCCACGAAATCCTCGACAAGTGGCGGGACGAGTACGACGCCCGCCTCACCGGGCCGCCCTCGTCCCCGGCACCGGGCGCGGGCGGCCCGGGGTCGACGAACCACACCGGTCGGACGAACACCGGCACCCGCACGAACGCCGGTTGCCGGACGGGCACCGGTGCCCGCTGGGCTCCCTGGACCGCGGCCGACACCGGCGGTCACTACTACTCGAGCGGCCATCACTACTCGACCGGCTACCCGCGGAGTCGACACAACGACACCGGCCCCCACCCCCATCCGGGCTGGCCCGGAACACAGGCCCACCGACCCGCCGAACCCCACCAGGCGGTCCGGCGGCACACGCGGACACCGCGGCATGCACAGGCACCGCGACACGCACAGGCACCGCGGTCCACGCAGACACCACGGCACGCGCGGACGCGGCAGAGGTCGGGGGCGCGGCGGGGGCCAGGTTCCGAGGCGACGCCGAAGGTCGGCAACTACCTGGCTCTCGCGATCCTGACGACATTCCTGTGCGCGCCGCTCGGCGTGATGGGGATCATCAACTCCTCGCGCGCGTCACATCGGCTCCTTGCCCACGACGTCGCCGGGGCGCGCCGGGCATCGCGTCGCAGCCTGGCCTGGTGCCTGGCCGGACTCGTGTTCGGCCTCCTCTTCCTCGCGTCTCTCTCGGTAATGGCGGGGCTCGGCGACGGGAGCTCCATCGGCTGACGAGCCGACGACCGAGCCGAGCGGACGGCCGCTACCGAGTTGCGGGCTAGTCGGATGGCGGGACGATCCGATCTCGATGATCGATGAGCCTCGCGCCGGGTCACTACCACGGTGAGCGGGCGGTCAGCTGTTGTTCGCCGCCACCCCGACGATGATCACAATGGCCACCAGATAGATCAGGAGGATGGCCGCGAAGGCGATGACCGAGATGATGCACCACTTCTTCGCCTTGGCGGACGCCTCTAGGGCCTGTTTGGGAAGTATGTCCCGAGGCTGGCCGTGGATCTGATGGTGATTTTCGGATTGCATGATCCGTTGTGTGGTGCGGGGTGACCTGACGAACGAGCGGTGGGC
>NZ_CDWRCM010000275.1:0-4371 GCF_977927585.1 Frankia sp. CcWB2
GGCCTGCTCCGCAAACGGGCCCTCCTCACCCGATGATCACCGGCGGGCCAGAAGAATCACAAGATCAGCGACAGATCCGGTGACCAACCCCCACGATGCGCCTGTTATGACCCGATGGTTGCTTCGGGAGGAACGCGACCGCGCCAGCGGCGAGGCGCCGATCAGCCGTTGCCGTCGGTCTTCGCCTCAACTGGCTCAACCGGCTCAACCGTGGCGTCCCCGGGGGCGACTGCCTCCGCCGCGACGGTGACGTCGTGGTCATGATCCGCGTCCGCGTCGGCGCCCGGCTGCGGACGGGCCGGCAGAGCGAGCTCGACGGAGGTCCCCGCACTGTCGACGACTTTGGCGTTCTCCAGCAACAGGAAGAGCGCCTTGGTCCGCAGGACATCGGCCATCAGGGCCGTCAGACCCTCGCCCTGCGCAAGCTGCTGAGCGTAGACGTCCGGCTGCACCCCGGAGCGCTGGGCACGCAGGATGATCTGCTCCATCAGCTCGCCCTGGTCGATCCCAATCGACTCGGCATCGATCACCGCGTCCAGGATGAACTGGGAGCGGATGGCCTTGCCGGCGGACTCGCGGACCTCCGCGTCGAACTCCTCCTCGGTCTGGCCGAGGGTCTCCAGGTAGGACGTGCGGTCCGTGCCGATGTACTCCAGCTCGCGGGAGAGGCGGTGCTCACGGGCCTCGATCTCGCCGACGAGCAGCGAGCCGGGCACCGGCACCTCCACCCGCTCCAGGAGGCTTTCCAGCAACTTCTCCCGGGCTTGGCCGACCTGTTCGGTGCGGCGCGACTGCTCCAGGCGCGCCCGGATGTCCGCGCGCAGCTCGTCGAGGGTGTCGAACTCGCTGACGGTGGTCGCGAAGTCGTCGTCCAGGGCCGGGAGCTCCTTCTCCTTGACCCCGCGGACCGTCGCCGTCACCTGGGCGGGCTGACCGGCCTGCTCGCCGGAGAGCAGCTCCGTGGTGAAGGTACGAGTCTCGCCGTCCGTGGCGCCGATGATCGCGTCGTCGAGACCCTCGACCAGGTTGCCACTGCCGACCTCGTAGGACAGCCCGGTCGCCTCGGCATCCTCGATCGGCGTGCCGTCTGCCTCGGCGGACAGGTCGAGCGAGACGTAGTCACCCGCCTGCACGGCCCGCTCCACCGGCGTGAGCACCGCGAAACGATCACGCAGCGCGCCGACCTGCTCCTCGACCTGCTCGTCGGTGACCTCGACGGCGTCAACGATGACCTCAAGCTCCGAGAACTCCGGCAGGGTCACCTCGGGCCGGACGTCCACCTCGGCGGTGAAGACGAGCTGGCCGCCGTCGGCGAACTCGGTGATGTCCACCTCGGGCCGGGACAGCACGTCGACCTCCTCGGCCTGCACGGCCTCGGAGTAGAGCTGCGGCAGCGCATCCTGGACGGCTTCGTCCAGGATGACATCCCGGCCCAGCCGCTGGTCCAGGATGCGCGGCGGGACCTTGCCCGGCCGGAAGCCCGAGACCCGGACCTGGCGGGCAAGCTTGCGATATGTGGCCTCGAGCGAGGGCTTGAGCTCGTCGAAGGGCACCTCGACAGTGAGCTTGACCCGGGTCGGGCTGAGGGTCTCCTTGGTGGCCTTCACGGCGCGGCGGTCTCCTGGTACGACGTTGGACAGGGGGGTGACACGCCGAGGCTATCGGTCGGGGCGGGGAGACTCGAACTCCCGATCTCCTGCACCCAAAGCAGGCGCGCTAGCCACTACGCTACGCCCCGAGGCGTTGCCTGCTCATTCTACGGGGTAAGCTCGCATCGATCACCTCGCGGGTGTAGCTCAATGGCAGAGCCCCAGCCTTCCAAGCTGGCCATGCCGGTTCGATCCCGGTCACCCGCTCCACTCTGGGTGGGTTGTGTCCGCGCGGGGGCGGACCTCGTCGTTCCGCCAGGCCTACCGGGAGGGCCGAGCCCCCCGAACCCCCCGCATGCTAGGTGGATCCTGCTCCGGGCGTGGTTGGTCTCTTGCCGGTCAGAGGGAGCGGGCGATGAGCTCCTTCATGATTTCGTTGGTGCCGCCGTAGATCCTCTGGACGCGGGCTGCGGCGTACATGCGGGCGATGGGGTACTCGGTCATGTAGCCGTAGCCGCCGAAGATCTGTAGGCAGCGGTCGACGATCTCGCACTGCTTGTCGGTGGCCAGGTATTTGGCCATGGACGCGGTTGCGCCGTCGAGCCGGCCAGCCACATGCTCGGTGATGCAGTGGTCGATGAAGGTGCGCAGCGCCAGCGCTTCGGTACGGCACTCGGCGAGCACGAACCGGGTGTTCTGGAATTCCAGCAGGGGTTTGCCGAACGCCGTGCGCTCCTTGGCGTAGGCGATGGCCAGGTCGACGGCGTGTTCGGCGGCAGCCGCGGCATTCACCGCGATGGACAGCCGTTCCTGCGGCAGTTGCTGTACCAGCTGCATGAAGCCTTGGCCCTCGGCCGGACCGAGCAGGTTGGCCGCCGGCATCCGCATGTCGGTGAAAGCCAGCTCGCGGGTGTCGGTGCCCATCGCGCCGATCTTCTGCAGCACCCGGCCGCGTTCGAACCCTTGCAGCCCCTGGGTTTCCGCCACGATCAGCGACAGCCCTCTGCCGCCGGGCGCGTTGCCGGTGCGGGCCACGATGATGAGCAGGTCACAGTGGGTACCGTTGGTGATGAACGTCTTCGCACCGTTGATCACGTAATGGTCACCCTCGCGCCGGGCGGTGGTGCGCACGGCCTGCAGGTCGCTACCGGTGCCCGGTTCGGTCATCGCGATCGCGCCGACGAACACACCGGACGCCAGTCTGGGCAGCCATCGCTGCTTCTGCTCGTGGCCGCCGTAGGCGTTGATATAGCGCGCGACGATCGGGCTGTGCACCAGGTAGGCCCAGCAGTCGTCGGCGATGTAGCCCTGCTCGCGCAACACCACGGCCTCGTGCGCGAACGTGCCGCCACCGCCGCCGTACTCGATGGGGCAGCTGATGCACAGCAGGCCGATCTCGCCGGCCTTGTTCCAGAACTCGCGGTCGACCGCGTGCTGTTCGGTCCACCGCTCGTGGTTGGGTTCGGATTCCTTGGCCAGGAAGGTGCGGGTGAGGTTTTGGAGCTGGTCGAGCTCCTCGGTCATCCACGATGATCGGTAGGTCATAGTCTGTCCTCAGTGGCCGGTGAAGTTGCCGGCGATCCGTTCGGCGATCTTCGTCGCGGTGGCAAGGGTTTCGGTGTCGGGGACGACCTGGCCGACCTAGCCGACCTACCCGATCTGCCCGTCAAAGGCCGCGGTCGCCGCGGTGTTGACGATGACGGCTTCTCCGATGCCCATGCTGTCCGACGGTACGGCAGGCTTTGCAAATGGTCAGCGGTGCTCGGCGTCCCCGCGCAGGGCAGCGCGGCCGAGATCGGCAGAGCCCACGACCCCGCCGTCGCCCGCATGTACGCCGAGCACCCCGCCCAGCTGCGCTACCTGCGCCGCGCGCTGATCGACCCGGAACACGACAACACCAAGATGATCATCCTGCTCGCCGACCTCACTCTCAGCCAGGTCCGCGGCCTACGTGCCGCCGGCATTTCCACCAAGCCCGATCCAGAGCACACCCAGGCGCTGGGCATCCTGATCCGCGAGCTCGGCCCTGATCCGCGAACTCGGCCCTCGCCTGCGGCAACCCGTGGTCGAGTAGTTCTGGAACCACCTCGCCCAGGACGCGCCCACCGCCGGGCCACCGCCAGAGCCGACGATCAAAATCAGACCAGTCCCGCGCCCCTGACGCAGGGCTCCGGCGTGCCTGCGGTGACGTTCTCCCGTGCCGCGGCGGGTGCGGCCGAACCCGGCGGCGTGTTCCGGCCCGGTTCAGCCTGGCCACCCGGTTCAGCCGCGCGGCGTGGAGCGGTCGGTGAAGCTTCGGCTGCAATTCGGATACAAGAGGTATTTTGCGGGGGCTTCCCGACTGCGGACCGGATGCGGATCAAATATTCAGAGGAGGCCGATGGTGAGGCGTCGTGGCTGGCTCCCGGTAGCCGCGTGTGTGGGGATCGGCCTTAACGGCATCCGGCTGCGCGGCCGGGTAGGTGCCATCGACGTCATCGAATCGGTGGACCATGGGCATCCGGGAGGCGAGCCCGGCTCGGACGACCCTCACGCGCAGCATCCGTCGTACATCCTCCTCCTCGCCTCCGGAGTGCGTCTCGGCCCCGAGCATCGCCGCGCAGCCGACACCTACGCGCGTCGGCACGGCTGCGAGGTCCTCGACCTGGTCCCAGCCGAGATGTCGGCGCACCGGATCCTCGACCTGGCGCGGATGGTCGACCCGTCCACCTACCGGTCAGCCCGGCTGGCCCGCGGTCGCGGGGCCTTCCAGGCGGTGCTCGTCAATGCAGAGGTGCTAGGG
>NZ_CDWRCM010000276.1:0-624 GCF_977927585.1 Frankia sp. CcWB2
GTCGCAAACCTGAGAACGAAGGATTCTCGCTTAAGCCCTACGAGATGACGGTCTTCGGCCAGGCCCGAGAAAAGATCGTAGAGCTGCCCCTCAACGAACAGCGCCCGGCAGAACGGGTGGCCATCCTTCGCGAGGTTCACAGTACGAATCTCGCCCGCCCATCGGTAGATGTCCTGGAAGAGCATCCGGTGGAAACGACGAAGATGCTCGGTATCGTAAGCGCCCGGGAGGAGGGATGCTCCCAGCTCAGCGTAGCGAAGGCCGGAGATCTGCTGTTCGATGTCGGCGAGCTCATCAGGATCATGTATGTCGAGCCGGTTCCGCAGGCACTCGGTGCCCGGCCAGCAGTACGGGTCGCTCACTGGTCGAGGCCGCGCCCCCTGTGACGGGCGAGAATTTCCGCGACAGCCTCATCGGCTGTGCACGTCCCTGACGCTACCTGCCGGAGTCGAGTCTGCGTATCAGGCGAGAACTCGTGGCCCTCCAGACGCGCGTTGCCGACCGCAGCCGAGACGGCTTCGTCGACTGACATCCTCAGCCGAGCGTAGTAGTCCGCCATGATCGTTGGCTCTATGGGCTCGTTAGACGACTCCCCCTCCGGCAACCCTGCACGCGCCAGCCGCC
>NZ_CDWRCM010000276.1:902-1250 GCF_977927585.1 Frankia sp. CcWB2
CCTCCACCTGCGTTATCCGCGACAGTTCGTCGCCACTGAAAGGCCCGTACTTTTGCAGCACCCACTCGATGGTCCGAGTCGCCTGGGGCCCGAGTCGACGGGGATCCCCCGCTGGCCATGAGCTGACGCAGAAGCAGCCGCGGTGCTTCTCGAAGAGCGCCCATACCACCGGACCGTTTGACCAGGCGTGAACCTCTTCGTCGAAGAGATTCACGCGATGGTTGGCGAGATGCCATGCCTGCGAGTAGTAGACCAGCTTCTGCAAACGCCAGGTGGCCATCATCCCGAGTTGCGCGAGGATGAAGGCGGCAACATCATGGACGTTCTCGGCCATACCCTCACCTCCCT
>NZ_CDWRCM010000276.1:1784-5146 GCF_977927585.1 Frankia sp. CcWB2
GCGCACCGAGCGCACCGAGCAATACCCTGTACTGAAATATTTTACGCGCGCAGGGCAGGGGGCATCGCGCCTTGCCCCACGCGGGACCGCTCTTTCGAACCAGATCTGGTCGCCGAGGCCCAGGCACTCATGCTCGTTCTGGGCATACCGGGCCCGGCCAGCCCAGCCAGGCGAACGTCCACTTGATCATCCGCCGGCCGGGCGGTGGATGCCGGGATCAGGCGTTGGGCGGCAGGGCGGTGCCGGCACCGCGCTGACGCAGCGCGACCCGCTCCGGGCCCGCGCCCGCGGCCACAGCCGCCTCGGCCTCGGTATCGGTGTCGGCGTCGAGACCTTCCACCGTGAATCCCGCCTCGGCGATCATCTTCAGGTCCTGGTGGCCCTCCTGGCCCTCACCGGTCAGGTAGTCACCGAGGAAGATGGAGTTCACCACCGAGAGGGCGAGGGGCTGCATCGAGCCGAGATGAATCTCCCGGCCGCCCGAGAGCCGCACCTCGGCCGTGGGGTTGACGAACCGGACCATGGCGAGAATGCGCAGGCACTGCCGGGGGTTGAGGTTCCACTCCGCGCCCAGGGGCGTGCCCTCGAATGGCATGAGGAAGTTGACCGGGATGGAGTCCGGGGCCAGCTCGCGCAGCGCGAAGGCGACGTTGACGAGGTCCTCGTCGCTCTCCCCCATGCCGGCGATGATGCCCGAGCAGGGTGAGAGGCCGGCATGCCTGGCTTCCTGCACCGTGTCAACCCGGTCGTTGTAGGTGTGCGTCGTGCAGACGTCTGCGTACTTCTCACCGGCTGTGTTCAGGTTGTGGTTGTAGGCGTCCGCACCGGCCGCCCGCAGCCGTGCGGCCTGCCCGTCGGACAGCAGGCCGAGGCACGCGCACACTTCCACGCCCGGATGTGCGGTCTTGATCGCGCCGACCGTGTCCGCCACGCGGTCGACGTCCCGGTCCGTCGGCCCGCGGCCGCTCGCGACCAGGCACACCCGGCGGGCACCGCCCGAGATGCCGGCACCGGCCGTCGCGGCGGCCTCCTCGGGCTTGAGCCAGGTGTACTTCAGGATTCCCGTGTTCGAACCGAGCCGCTGCGAGCAGTAGGAACAGTCCTCCGGACAGAGCCCGCTCTTGAGGTTCACCAGGAAGTTCAGCTTGACACGCCTGCCAAAGTACCTCCGCCGGAGCCGGTAGGCGGCGGCGATGACATCCATGAGATCGTCGTCGTCACTGCGCAGGACGGCTAGGGCCTCGTCCCGGGTCGGGGCCCGACCACTCACCCCCTTGCTGACAAGGCTGTTCAGGGTGGCTGACAGGTCCATGTCCGTCATCCTCGATCCTCTGCTGGCACGGCGGGCACTGGCGGGCATTGGCGGGCGGCGGAAACCTGCAGGTGATCGTCCTTCCGCCACGCCCACACTCTCATCGTTACCTTGATCGGAACCAGCAATCGCCCATGCCGGGGCGGGGGTACGGCCGGGGTTACCCGGACGTGGACGTGGCCGACCGGCGCCGGCGGGCAGGATGGGGAGGAAGGGGAGGATGGGTATGTGGCGACTGGATCCCGGTGGAGGAAAACGACACGTGCGCGTTGGGCGACAGCGTCGCCGGCGCCCGCCCCACAGCCACCCGCGCCCACCCCACACCGACCGGACCAGCGACTGGACCTTCGACCGGAAAGTGAGGCCCACCAGTGAGCCCGCAAGGATCCGACTCCGACGTCGTGACGGTGCCGCGTGACGCGGCGTCACCACAGACGGTGTCGCGTGAGACCGCGCCGGTCCCGCCCGCCGCCGACGAGGTCGTGCTCCTCGACGCCGAACGCCGCCCCTGCGGGACGGCGCCGCGGATCGCCGTGCACGGCCTCAACACCCCCCTGCACCTGGCGTTCTCGTCCTACCTTTTCGACCCGGCCGGCCGGCTGCTCGTCACCCGCCGATCGCTCGACAAGCGGACCTGGCCAGGGGTATGGACGAACAGCTGCTGTGGGCATCCCCGCCCAGGCGAGGACCTGGCGCGGGCCGTCGAGCGCCGGGTGGGCCAGGAACTCCGCCTGGAGCTGACCGACCTGCACTGCGCGCTGCCGGACTTCGTCTACCGCGCCACCGCCGCCGACGGTCTCGTGGAGAACGAGGTCTGCCCGGTCTACGTGGCGCGGGCGCTCGGGGACCCGGATCCGGACCCGGCCGAGGTGGTCGAGTGGCGCTGGGTCGAGTGGGACGACTACCGCCGGGTAGCCGCCGCCGCGCCCTGGGCGCTGAGCCCCTGGTCGGTCGACCAGATGGCGGCGTTCAGCGCGGCGGCCCATCCGCTGACCGCCGCGCTCTCCCTCGCCGACGGCGGAACCCACGCCTGAGCCGACCGTCCGGAGAGCCGGCCATCCGTCCTGTTCCAGAGGGCGTCCTGTTCCAGAAGGGTTGCCGTGCCGACGCTGACGCCCGGGGCTGCCGAACCGCGGATGGTCCCGGACGCCGCGCGACCGTCCGCCGCGGCGGCATCGCAACGCCCGCAAGCCGCACGGCGTCAGGTCACGGCACCCCGCCGCGTCACTTCACGGCGTCCCGGACATGGTCGATGATCGAGGCGATTGGGCCTACCGTCCACTGCTTGGCGGTCGAACCGGCGGCTGACGGGTGCGGATGGGTGGGAGCGAACTTCTCCGCCGTCCGGAGCCGACGGCCCATGCTTTCCAGCTGCCTGGCGTCGCGGGCTGCGTGCACCCGAGGGAACTCCTCATTCTCCTCATGCTCGGCGTGGTCGACAACGGCCCGTTCGAAGTCCGCCAGCTTCGCATCGAACTCGGCGCTACCGACATCCATCTTCTCCAGCGCCAGCAGCGCGCGGGTGGCTTCGTCCTCCTCGTGGTTGCGCGCCTCGGCCACCCGACTGTCGATCTTCTTCGTAACCGGCCGCACGATCATCTCCTCGGCGGTCTCGTGCGCGGCGAGCAAAGCCCGCAGCTCGTCGAACGCCCGGCGCTTGTGCTCGCCCGTCGCCGACTTCACGTCCGCGAACAGCTCGCGGATGCGGGCGTGCTGTTCGAGCAGTTCTCCCACGACGTCGTCGTGGGAGAACTGCGCCGCTCGGCCGCCGTCGAACCCAGCGTCATTGATCGGCATGATGTCCTCCTCATCACGGTCCGCCCATCGGGGACCTCGACGTCGGCGTGCCCCGAGAAGGCACTCGAAATCGCGCGGCATCGAGGACGCCCGACCGGCGGGGCCCAACCGACACGTTGGGCTCGTCAGCCTGCCCCGATCGGGGTACCGAGAGTGCCCCGATCCGGCCGGGTCAGCTCGCCGCCTACCGACGTCCCCAATCCGGGCCAGTACGAGGTAGCCATATAAACGGCCCCATGAGTAGCTCATCGTT
>NZ_CDWRCM010000277.1:0-1714 GCF_977927585.1 Frankia sp. CcWB2
AGGAATCCGTCTCGTGGGCTCGGAGATGTGTATAAGAGACAGGCGTCATACCGACTACTTCATGATGTTGATCATATTACGGGTCATCGGACGGATTCAGTGGCGCCGTGACTCCACGTGGGGAGGGCCGGGTCGCAGTACCCGCCACAGCGCGCCCAACGAGGTGAACTGGATGTCGGGCGGCGCACCGGCGACCTCGTCAACCACCCGGTCCGGGGCGTGCTGATGACGTAGATGATCCATGATCTCGTCACGATTGGCGGGGAAGACCGCCCGGCCGAGCCAGCGGGCGAGCTCGGAGCGTTCCTCGACGTCCACCGGCGTCATCCCGGCCGGCGCACCGACCCGCGACCCAGCGGCATCCAGGTTCTGCGGGCCACCGGTCGCTTCCTCGGGGAACGGTTCAGCGGAGCGCCATTCCTCCGCCCGCGTGTCCCGCCCGGCCCGCACGAGCCCCTCGACCTCGTGCGCCATGATGTCGTCGCGCATAGGGCCGTGCTTGGTGCTTCCGCGATCCACTGCCATGTTCTCGTTCCTTTCCGCTGTTTCAGTGGTGCGCGCTGACGGACGAAGCAAACCCGCGATCAGGCCACCCGGCATCTCCGGCCAGCAGATGTTCACGGCCAGCAGATGTTCACGGCCAGCGATGGGCGGGAACACCGGCATCCATGGTGCGGATACCCCACAACGTGTTGGTCGGACCCGCCGAACGCCTGGAGCGGGCCGAAGCTCTCGACCCGGTGGCAGTAAAGATCCGTGACATGGTCCGCCGCTCCCTGCACGACGGCGCCATCCGGGACACCCTGCACGGCGTGCCGCTCGGCCACCCGCTGCATCCGGCGCTCGCCCAACTCCCCATCGGAACCTGGATCTCCGCGGGGATCGTGGACCTGCTCGCGGGACGTCACGAGGAGTCCGAACGGGCGGCCCGGGTGCTGATCGCCACGGGGTTGCTCGCAGCGGTCTCGGCCGCCGCCGCCGGCCTCGCCGACTACTCTGAGCTGCATGAGCGCCAGCTGCGGGTCGGGGTGGCGCACGCCGCGACGAACAGTCTGGCGGCCTGCTGCTACGCCGCCTCGCTCGGCATCCGGTCGCGTGGCAACAGCCGCCTCGGCCGTCGTCTCGCGCTGCTCGGCCTCGCCGCGGCCAGCACGTCGGCCTACCTCGGCGGTCATCTGGCTTACCGGCAGGCGTCGGGGGTCAACCACGCCGAGGAGGTACCCCACCTGCTGCCGCCCGGTTGGCATCCGCTCGCCCTTCTGGACGAACTGGCGGACGGCCGACCCGAGGTGCGGCTGTTGCGGGATGTGCCGGTCGTCCTCCTCCGGAAAGGAGACCACGTCGACGTACTGGCCGGCCGGTGCAGCCACCTGTCCGGACCACTGCACAAGGGAGAGATCATCCGAAGAGACGGCTTCACCTGCCTGCGCTGCCCCTGGCACGGCAGCACCTTCCGGGTGGCGGACGGCGCGGTGGTGCATGGTCCCGCGACCGCGCCCCAGCCGCGGTTCGATGTGTGGATCTCCGATGGTGAGGTCCGGGTACGGCTACCCGGGGCGGGATAGCTAACTGGGGCGGGATAGCGTCGAGGGGCTGTCCGCCGCGGAGCGGGGCGTCCCGGCGGCCGGGACGGCGGCCGGGCTGGCGGCGCCAGCCGAGCGATGTAGGCCCGCGCGGTCCGGGCCCGGGCGCCCGGTGGTGGCCATCTCGCCCA
>NZ_CDWRCM010000277.1:2045-4651 GCF_977927585.1 Frankia sp. CcWB2
CCCCGTAGAGCGCATAGGCTTTCCGGATCACCGGCCGGGCCACGTTGCGGACCGGCACCCCACCGGCCGTCGTCCCGTGCTCCGAACCGGCATGGGCGTGACCGTGCAGCGCAAGGCAGGCGGCTCCCGCGTCCACCGCCTCGGCAAGGTGGTAGCTGCCGAGAAACGGGAAGATCTCGGTTCGCTCGCCGATGAGCGTGTCTGGTACCGGGGCATAGTGCATCAAAGCTACGCGGACTTCGCAATCCAGACTTTCCAGCGCGCCACGCAGCCGGGATCCGGCGTCCTTCGTGTGCCGGATGAAAGCCTTCATCAATGGTTCGCCGAAGTCGCTTCCGCTGGCCCCGGCGAACCCCCCGCCGAATCCCTTGACGCCGGCGATTCCGAGACGGCGGCCGTCGATGTCGAGGACCGTGCCGCAGCCTTCGAGGACGGTCACGCCAGCGTCGGCCAGCATTTCGGTGATTTCGTTCTCGGCACCGCCGTGGTAGTCGTGATTACCCAGGACGGCGACGACGGGCACCCCGGCGTCCGCCACCTCGGCCGCGACGATCTCGGCCTCGGCCGGCAGCCCCCGCTGAGTGAGATCACCGGCCAGCAGCAGCACGTCCGCCCGACCGGCAAGTCCACGCAGCAGGGGTGCGAAGGTTCCGCGGCTGTCCACGCCCAGGTGGATGTCGCCGACGGCGGCAATTCTGATCATGAGATGGTCTCCACGTTCGGCGGTGCCTCGGTCGGCATCCCCCGATCCGCGATGGTGACCTCGTTACTCACCAGGCGTCCGGGAAGCGCCTCGGCGAGCACATCCGCGACGGCCCGGCGGCGGGCGTCCGTGGCGACCTCGCCCTCGACCAGGATCTGCTGGCCATCCACCACCACCTCCAGCCCGAGCTCGGCCACCCTCGGATCCTCGGCGAGGCGTTCGTGCAGGTCACCGGCGAGGTACTCATCGGCCTCAGTGAGGTCCAGTACCCCGTACCCGGCGGTGTCGGCGACCCGCTTCGCGGTCCCGGCCTGCTCCGCCCCACCCGCTGGCACCGCCCCACCCGCTGGCACCAACGGGCCGTGCGGACGTGAACCCGTGGGGGTGCCCCCGGCCGACGGAGCACCTTCGGCCGACACCGCACGACCGGCGGCCGGGATCAGGTTGAGCCGGGTGGCCACGAGCAGGGCCGCCTCGGCGAAGGGGGAAGTGGCCGTCGCGCGACGCACCTGATCCCAGTCGACCTGCTCCCGCATCGCTCTGATCATCGGTATCACGCGAGCGAGATCACAGTACCGTTCCTCCAGGGCCAGCAGGGTCATCTCAAACCAGTCGGTGGCATCCAGCACGGGCATGCGCACCGAGTCCACCGACATCTCGCTGGACCGCTCCAGCATCTGCTGGGTCACCGCCCGACCCACCGGATGGTGGATGAGATCGACCAGCACCTCGCCGTCAAACACCTTGGTGAGCCAGTCCTCGGGTGAGTCGACCGGGCGCAGGCCGGCGTTCGCGAGCACCTCGACCGCCCGCGGCACGTCGTCCTCGCGCAGCATGAAATCGACGTCGTGGACCGGCTCGGGGCCGCCCCGGGCCCAGCAGGCGTAGCTGCCCCCGAGAGCGAACGGGATGCCCGCCTCCTTCAGGGTCACAGCCACGCGTTTCAGACTCTCCCGTAGGCCTCTGGGCGCATCCTCCATACCGCTGCCCGTACCCGCGGGAACCACGCGACGCACCTCGCGTACCCCACCGAAGTCGGGCGGCAGGTAGCTGTCGCGATTGCGACACCCCTAAATGACTACCTCAAAGTGGTGACAAGACTACTACAGAAGCATGGGGGTGTCCGGCTATCCGTAGTTATAATTTCACTACATGCCACAAGAGTTACCACTTCGACGCCTGATAGGCACCTGAATCTCACAGCTTGACGACACCGAGCGTCGACATGAGCGATGATGACCTTCGCGGCAAACCTGTCGCCCGCCTACTTCGACACCGGATTGGAAGCGAACCCTGAACACGCGCACACGATCCGACCAGTTGGCCAGGGCCCTCGGAGGGGAAACAGCCGCACCGGAGAACTCCGGCGAACGTCTCCCTGGACCACGCGCCACTGGGCCGGCCACCCTGACCTCGCGGCCGGTCGCCCCGGGCGGCCACGGCGTGGTCGACCTGTCCAGCCATCCCGGCCAGCTGGCCCGCCGGCTCCAGCAGGTGACCTATCAGCTCTGGACCACCACCGTCTCAACCGAGACGACGCCTCCGCAGTTCGTGGTCCTCAACAGCCTGCTCGCTGATCCCGATATTGATCAGCGCACGCTCGGAGAACGAGCCTCCCTGGATCGGTCGACGGTGGCCGATGTGGTGGCGAGGCTCGTGCAGCGTGGGCTCATCCGCCGGGTCCGTGACCCGCGTGATGGCCGGCGCAATGTCCTGCGGCTGACCAAGCGGGGAGAGTCGACCCACGGCCAGGTGGCGGACCGCATCGACCAGATGAACGACAAGCTGCTGGCGCCGCTGTCCGAGGAGGAACAGACCGCCCTGTTGTCGATGTTGGCCCGCATCGTCGACCAGGATAGGCCCTATTAGGGCCTGTTTGGGAAGTTCATCGGGGCAGTCATTC
>NZ_CDWRCM010000278.1:0-4259 GCF_977927585.1 Frankia sp. CcWB2
AACGATCGAGGTCAACCTACGGATGTCGGCTGCACGCTTCATTGCACGGGCTTCATTGCACGGCGACTACTCTGGGCGATGACAAGTAGGAGGAAAACTCTACTTTCCGCCGTCCAACATCACGGGGAGGGAGAGCTCGATGCAGGGCCTTCAGTCACTGTTCAGACGTCGATGCGCCCTTATCCCGTCGCTCCACATGCAGGGCACGGACGCGTATCCGGATCCCGGCATCCCCGCGGTCGCCGGGATGCCGGCGGGGAGACCGGCACAGCCGTTCCACCATTGGAACCAGACCGGGCCATGAGGTCGCTCCAGAGAGCGACAGTCCATCAGCCAGCTGGCATCCCTGGTCGGCCTGATCGGGGTGGGTGTCGCGCTCAGCGCGCTGTTTCAGTTGTTCCAGCTGCCGAATATCTCGAAGATGACGGCTACCGGACGGCGATCGCGGTGCTGCTGGCGGTCGGCCTGTACGGCGCCACGCTGGGAATCGCCCGCGCGGCCTGGGCGGACATCCGCCGGATCGCGCTCGTCGTCACCGTGGGCGTCGCCCTCAAGGCCCTGCTGATCGGTGGCGTCCTGGCCCTCGCGCTCGGCGACCCGCTGTACCTCCTTCTCGGCGTGGTGGTTGCCCAGATCGATCCCCTGTCGGTAGCCACGCTCACCTCGGGTTCACGAATGTCAGAACGCGGTCAGGATCTCCTGCGCAGCTGGGCCGCCTTCGACGATCCCGTGACGGTACTCCTTACCGTGTCCCTGGTCACAGCGGTCGGTTCGACGTTTGTCAAGGACCAGCCCGCGATGACGCCGGATCTCGGTGGACCGTCGGGAGTCAGCGGTTTCTTCGTCGGCCTGGCGCTCAACCTCGGCCTCGCCACCCTCACCGCCCTGCTGTGGGGGGGGGCGCCAAGAGACACGCGACCAGCGCCCTGGCATTGACAGCGGGCCTGATCATGGTAGGAGCAGGGTTCTTTCTCATGCTGGCGGTGGCAATCGGTGGGCTGATCCTCCGTCCCGATGCCAAGCTCTTCCCCGAGCGCGGGGACGACTTCTTCCCCCACCTCGTGGAGAGGACCGTACGGGTCGCGTTCTATGGGGCGGCGATCGCGCTCGGCCTGCTTCTCTCCGACGGAATCGCCTTTGTGCACGGGGCCGCTCTGGGAGCCGCAGCCTTCGCCGCACAGGGTCTCGTCGGCTACCTTCTCACCCACCGCATGTCCCGACGTGACCGGGTTTATCTGGCCGCTTCCCAGCAGAACGGCATCACGAGCATCGTGCTGTCCCTGGCCTTGGAGCCGGCGATTCCCGGGGTCGCCGCCGTCGTCGCTCCGGCGGTCGTCACCATCAACCTGCTGCACTGGCTGATCAATCGCTGGATCGACACCAGGCCGACCGTCTTCGGAATCACCGGAGCGGACGACGCGGCCTTCGACGACCGCGGCCTTCGACGACCGCGGCCTGCCGCTGCGGGAGATGTCCCCGCGGGGCAGCGACCTGCTGGCTTTTGAGTAAGTGATGTGTGAGTGAACTTGAAGCAGTGGGCGGAGCGTGAGGGTGTCCACTACGTCACCGCTTACCGCTGGTTTCGGGAAGGGAAGCTGCCCGTACCGGCGCGCCGGGTCGGGCGGCTGATCCTGGTCGAGCCGTCCGCCGTCGAACGCCCCACGGGAGCCGTCGCGGTGTACGCGCGGGTCTCCTCCGCCGGCCAGTACCCCGGCCTTGACCGGCAGGTTGCCCGTGTCACCGCATGGGCAACCGGACGTGATCGAAGACCTGCTCCGGCTGTAGGGCCGCCATCCGGCAACAGGTGGCTGCGAGCAAGGGGCCTACTCATGCTTCATGACTCGCAACGGTCAGACGAAGACCGTCTCGGCTGGGCGCAGGAGCCGCGCCAGGGCCTCGGCCGGAAGCACCGCAGCATCGGCCGGATGGGCTGAAAGCGGAGCAATCTGGGTGCGGTAGCAGTCGACCGCTCGCTGCTTGGCCCGCTGCACGTCGACAGGAAGATGCACCCGTCGCGCCCTGGCCCAGGGAACTCGCGGGTCGTCCGGCACCGCCCAGTGCCAGGTCCAGACGGGGTACTCGAGCAGCCGGGTGCCCGTCCGCGCGGCGGCGATCTCCGCCGCCCGACCCGTCGCCTCATGATCTGGATGACGATCCCCGGCATACGTTGCGAGCAGCCACCCGTCGGCGGTGAGCAACGGTTCCAGCTGGTCGGCCAACAGCTCCTCGTGCCCGGCGACCCGCCCGTCGCGCAGGCCGACCCGATGCACCGGCACCTGGGCCAGTCCGAGTTCGGCGAGAGCGGAATGCTGTTCCGCCACCCGTCGCCGCGCAAGCTCGGCCGGCGACAGCGTCGGAGATCCGGGATGGGATGCGTCGCCGTCGGTTACCGCAACAACGGTGAGCGACACGCTCAGCGTGGACAGGATGGTCATCAGGCCACCGATGCCCAGCACCTCATCGTCCGGGTGGGGAGCCACGATCACCGCATTCGTGGGCGGAACGGTCAGATCCAGCTCCGCCCACCCCGGATCCCATCCCTGCCAAACCGATTCGGGGGTCCCGCTGTCGTCGGCGAAGGGCCGACGCTCGTCCGCCACGCGTTCCTCCTGCATCGTTCTTCCATACGGCATACAGCGCGGCACCGCACGGACATCGGTGCAGTCATCGGCAACGCCACACGCACGGGGCGGCGTGGCGCGCCCACGACGCCGGCCGGCACCATCACAGCCCATCCTCCGGGCACAGCCCCACCCTCCCGGGTGTGCCCACGTCGCAAGCAGGGTGGGCGGGGCGGGACTGCGCTGGGCTTGAGCGACGGTACCCGTCGAAAACACCCGGGAGCCCGCGTTCCGGTCACCTCCCCGGCCGGAAGGTCGTCCGCGTCCTGATCCCGGTGAAGGGCCGCACGCCCCCCTCGCGACGGACGGTCTGGGACCGCCGACTCCGACCGGTCGTCGTCGCGGGCCCACGGCCGGACGATCGGTGGCCCCGGCCATCGGATTCGCCACCGGTCGCCACGACGGACCGGCCGCCGCGCCCCGAGCCAGCCGGCTCCGCAGGATGCGTCGTGCCCCGCTGAAGCGGTGGCGACCGTCGACTACCGGGGCCGTCACTGGCCGACACGCTACGACTGCGCCACCTACGTGGGCTCCGCCCCGGCGGTCCTACCCGGCGCCCGATGTCGGCCGACCAGGGCGCCACGGTCAGATACCGACGAGACGACGCGGGGACGGGATGGTCTCGACGACCTCGTCCACGACGTCCTCGGCGATGACGCGGCGCAGTTCCGCCTCGGGGCTCAGCACCAGCCGGTGTGCCAGGACCGGCTTGGCCAGCGCTTTGACGTCGTCGGGGGTCACGAAGGCCCGTCCCTGCGACGCGGCACGCACCTGGACGGCCCGAAGCAGCGCGATACTGCCCCGTGGGCTCGCCCCCAGGCGGACGACATCCGGCAGCGTGCGGGTCGCGGTGACCAGATCGACGATGTACCGCCGGAGGGCGGGTGCCACATGGATGGCGGATGTCCGGGCGGCGTGGGCCACCACGTCCTCCGCCCGCATCACCGGTCTCAGATCCTCGATGCGCCGACCCACCTGCCGACCATCGAGGATCTCCAGTTCCGCAGCGAGGGAGGGATATCCCATCCGCAGTCGCATGAGGAACCGGTCCAGATGGGCCTCGGGCAAGCTGTACGTGCCGTCCATGTCGATCGGGTTCTGCGTCGCGACGACCATGAAGGGCCGCGGTACCGGATAACCGGTCCCATCGACGGTGACCCGCCCCTCCTCCATGACCTCCAGCAGAGCCGACTGCGTCTTCGGCGAGGCGCGATTGATCCCATCGCCGATGACGAGGTTGGTGAACACCGGGCCCCCGCGGAATCCGAACTCGTCGGCACGCTGGTTGTAGACCATCGTCCCGATGATGTCCGCGGGCAGCAGGTCGGGCGTGAACTGGATGCGATGACAGCCGGCGCCCACCGACGCGGCGAGGCTGCGGGCCAGGGAGGTCTTCCCCAGACCGGGGACATCCTCGACGAGGAGATGGCCGTCGGCGAACATGCAGATCGTCGCGAGATCCACCACCTCACGCTTGCCGCGGATGACCTTCTCGACGTTGGCGACCACATCGTGGAAAGAGGCTGAGAACGTGGCAACCGCGGACCGGTCGCCGGACGTACTGTCGCGGCCGTCGCCCATGCGGGTCACGCGCTGCCTCCTAGGGCCTGTTTGGGAAGTTCATCGGGGCAGCCATTC
>NZ_CDWRCM010000279.1:0-345 GCF_977927585.1 Frankia sp. CcWB2
GCACTTCACCATGTACAAGTTCCGGTCGATGTACGTCGACGCGGAGGCGCGCAAGGCGGAGCTGGAGTCCCGCAACGAACGGGCCGAGGGGCTGCTGTTCAAGATGCGTGACGACCCGCGGATCACCAAGGTCGGGAAGTTCCTGCGCAAGTGGTCGCTCGACGAGCTGCCGCAGCTGCTCAACGTCGCGAACGGCACGATGTCGCTGGTGGGGCCGCGCCCGCCGCTGCCGTCGGAGGTCGCCCGCTACGAGGACGACGTGCACCGCCGGCTGATGGTGAAGCCGGGGCTGACCGGCCTGTGGCAGATCAGCGGCCGGTCGGACCTCGAATGGGACGAGTCGGT
>NZ_CDWRCM010000279.1:844-4749 GCF_977927585.1 Frankia sp. CcWB2
GCGCTTGGATCTGCGGTACGTGCAGAACTGGTCGCTGCCCCTCGACTTCTACATCCTCTGGCGTACCGTGTTCGCGGTCCTGCGCCGCGAGGGTGCGTACTAAAAGGGAGCGTACTGCGCCGTATCCGTCCCGGACCGTAGCCGGTCGCACAACACGGGCACGGTCGCCAACCTCAATGTGTGGTCAGGGATGCATCAGGCGGACCGAACCGCAACCAGGCCGGCCAGAACAGCTGCCGGTGCTTCCGTCTCGCCGTCCTCGCGTATAGTTTGCTCATCTGGCTTCGCAGCCCCGACCGGCCCTCCCTGCGTGGCGGGCACCTGTTCATGCTTGGCGTGCCGCGGACCCGCGGGTCCGTTATTCTAACGGCCGGTCTAGGTTTGATGCGCCTGGCGTCGACGTTAAAATTAAAATCTCCTCGGATAGCCACGGCCGATGTCCGGATGGCATGCTGGGTGCCGGGCAGACCGCGTCTTCGGAGTTGGCAATCCGTGTCCACGAGGAACCGTGTGCGACGGACAATGGCTACGGTCCTGTTAGTCGTGCCGGTGCCGTCGCCGTCGCTGTCTGGGGAGCACGGTGGAGCGATCTGCGGCGGGGGTTGTCATGCGAAAGACCGTTCGGCGGCCCGACCGTCGACTTTTGATAGTTTTGTTGGTGCTGGTGGCCGCCTGCGGACCGGCTTGGACGTCCGATGGCGAGGATGGGGGGTCGGCCTTGCCCGGTGGGCCGACGTCAGCCTCGTCGACCCCGCAGCCGGGGATGTCGTCGGATCCGTCCGACAAGCAGCCTGCGTCGTCGGGGGCCTCCACCCTGCCGGCGTCCCCGTCCCCGTCCGCGCCGTCGGCTGTCAGTGATCCGCCGGGTTCGACGTCGACATGGGCGCCGAATCCGGTCTGGGGAACGCCGGTCTACGCCGACTCCTTCAACGGGAACACGCTCGACCCGAACCGGTGGACGATCTACGACTCGCCGCAGGTCCCGCTGATGCCCAGGTCACCGGCCAACGTCTCGGTGGCGAACGGCACGCTGCGGCTCACCGGATGGATCGATGCGGCTGGGCGTGACGTTTCCGGCGGTGTCGCCAGCCGCATCAACCTGCGGTACGGGCGGTGGGAGGCGCGGATTCGCGTGGAGCGGGGGTCCGGGTACTCGGCGGTGGTACTGCTCTGGCCGCAGTCTGAGAAGTGGCCGGTCGACGGGGAGATCGACGTCATTGAGGTCCCGGACCCGCAGCGTCAGGTCGGCAGTAACTTCCTTCATTTCGGCAGCGATAATCGGCAGTTGGAAAAAAAGTGTACGCTGATTTTACCCAGTGGCACACAGTCGGGGTGGAATGGTTGCCGAATCGTATCGTATATTATCTGGACGGTAAGCCAACCTGGACGGTCAGGCGGCCGACGAATGCGCGTGAACGCAATATGATCCCGGTAAAGCCGATGCATATGACGCTTCAGCATGATCGAGGCTGTTTTCAGGTGGTCCCGTGCAGGAACGCACAGACGCCGCCAACGGTCACGATGTTCGTCGACTGGATCAAGATCTACCGGGCGCCGGCGAACCTGCTCTGAGACGTCTGGCACAACGATGGCCGCAGTGGTGGCACAGGGGGTTTGGCGGGAGCGGTTGCCGCCGGGTGGGTGACCTACGTGACGAGGCGTGCCGGGTGTGGGTGACGGGGAGCCGAGACCTGCTCTCCGTCACCCACACCGCGCGGGTCCTCGCTCGGGTATGTTCCCGGGCCGGCCCTCATCGTGCTTAGCCTGCTCGGCGTCCGAGTCGCCCGCGTAGGTAGCCGCAGGATGTCGCGGCCACTCCGAAGACGATCGCCGCTGCGCGCGAGCGGTGACCGGCGCTGGACAGATCACGCCAGACAGCCCGGGGAAGGGTCCGACTCACATACGTCCGCTCCGCCTCCAGGGCTGATTCCTGGCCGACGAGCCCGGCAACCCGCGCCTTGGACAGCCCCTCGGCATAGCAGCGTCGCCGGAAGTAGGTGAAGGTTGTTCGTTCGGTGGTCACCCGATGGGCGACCACCGATGCGGGCTCGTAGAGAACGACCGCCTTCGGATCGGACTGGCGCAGCCGAATCCCGAACTCCGTCTCCTCGCAGCCCATCGGGTCCGTGCCTGTGCGGCCGATGCCGTGCGTGAAGTCGCCGACCGCATCGAAGGCCGAGCGCCGAAAGGACATGGATGCGCCGATCGGGTTGCGGACGGGCGCCCGTGAGGTGGGCAGACCCTCGTAGCTGCATCCGACGACCCAGTCGAACTCGGGCGGGAACCATGTGGGCCGGGTGGTGGGCCAGGCCGGACGGGCGGCACCACCGACTCCCATGACACGGGAATCGGCATACGGGGCAAGCATGCGCTCGAGCCAGCTCGGTTCCGCCCTGGCATCGTCATCGAGGAAGACGACGATGTCGCCTGTGGTGGCCGCGATGCCGGTGTTGCGTGCGCCGGACAGGCCGCGTGGGCCCGTGCTCGCCACCACGGTGACATCCGGCATGGCGCTGACGGCACGCCGCAGCAGGGCCTCGTTGTTGTCAACGACGAGGACAAGCTCGTCGTGTACCCCGAGTTGGTCGTGGGCGCTGGCGACGGCCGCGCAGAGGTCGTCCCAACGGGCCTCGGTGTAGCAGCACACGACCACGGACGCGCTCGGTCGGTCGTCAGCAGACCGCGACCCGGGAAGATGCGCGGCGTGGGGTCCGGTTCCGGTGCGACTACCGGAGCCGAGGACGCCGAACTGCCCCAGGCCCGGAATGCTGCTGGTCACATCGTGGGTCACGCGTTCTCCAGCCGCGTCGTGGAGGTGGTGATCGAGGCGGCGGGGCCGGCCGGGGTGCTCAGGCCGAGTGGGGTGGTCGGCGCATGCTTCTGCTCGGGGATGTCGAGCAGTGGGTGCGGCGGGACGGTGGCACGTGGCCGGATCCGGGCCTTGCCACGGGCCTCGACCAGGATGGTGCGCAGCACCCGGGTGCCGTCGGAGAGCGCGTTGAGGTTGCTGGCGCCATGGATCCGGTGGTGCTCGTAGCTGGGCACCTCGACTACGCGCATGCCGGCGAGCGCGACCCGCATGTTGATGAGGGTCTCGACTTCGAACCCATCACCCCATCGCTTCACCGAGTCGGTGCGGCCGGGCTCCATCTCCAGCACTGGCAGGCAATGCCGCCAGAAGGCGTTGTAGCCGTAGCATAGGTCGGTGTAGCGACTGCCGATCAGCAGGTTGACCAGGCCGTTGAGTACCCGGTTGCCCAGGCGGCGCAGCTGGGTGATGTCGCTGCTCCCACCGCCAGCGCAGAAGCGGGAGCCCTTCGCGAAGTCTGCGCCGAGGACAAGCGCGGACACGTAGGCGTCGATCTCACCGGGATCGGCGGAGCCGTCCGCGTCGAGCATGACGATGATGGAGCCGGTGGCCGCCGCGAATCCACAGGCCAACGCGTTACCCTTCCCGCGGCGGGTCTGGTTTACGATGACCACGTCCGGCCGCAGTCGCCGTGCCACCTCGACGGTTCCGTCGGTCGACCGCCCGTCGACGAGCACGATCTCCGCATCGGCTGGCAGGCGGGCAAATACATGTGCCAGATTCCGGGCTTCGTTCAACGCTGGAATGACAACGCTGACCGTCGGCCGAGTCTGAGCTGTCGACATGAGAATTCTCCCCCATGAATCTTCAGTGCCCTTCGGCGCGAAGGGCCCGGGGCGCTGTGCCCTGCAGAACCTTCGACTAGGCAGATCTGCCGAGGAGTCAGAATTCCGTGAAGCAGGGTGGACGTAACCCCGTGCTTCCAGATGCCCCCCGGTGGTTGCCGCCTGCTTCCGGCGCGGACTACATACTCCCCAGGGCAGGATAGCAGTACGGATGCGGGGATTGATGGTGGAATGACAACCGCCTAGTACTC
>NZ_CDWRCM010000280.1:0-1272 GCF_977927585.1 Frankia sp. CcWB2
CCAGCGCCGCGATCAACAAATGGCTGCCCCGATAAACTTCCCAAACAGGCCCTAGTACGGCGGTGCACAGGCGTGCCGTCGCGGCCCACACAGAGGTGGTGTCCTCGGTGGCGAGCAGCTCCCTGGCCATCACCCGCAGCAGGTCGTGGAACCCGTAGCGGATGCTCGAACCGCTGGACGCCCGTGCCCCCAGCAGGTGGATGTGCGTCAGCTGCTCAAGGGCCTGTTCGGCCTCGGCCGGTGGCACACCGAGCAGAGCCGACGCGCTCCACAGCGCGAAGTCGGGCGCGGGCGCGAGACCGAGTAGCCGGAACGCCCGCTGCGCGGCCGGGGCGGCCTCCTGATAGCCCACCAGGAGGCTCGCCCGCACGTCGAGGTCGCCGATGGCGAGCACGTTCAGCCGGATCCGCTCGTCGCCCAGACGTGTCGCCAGTGCCGCGGGCGACCAGTGGGGACGGCTGGCCAGCCCCGCGCCCGCGACGCAGAGCGCGAGGGGCAGGTAGCCGCACAGCTCGGCGACACGGGCCAGGGCGGGGCGGTCCGCTGCGACGCGGTCGCCGCCCGTGGCCAGCAGCAGCGACTCGGCATCGTCGGGCTGCAGAACGTCCAGTGTCATCCGGTGAAGGCCGGGGATCGCGAGCATCCTGCGACTGGTCAGCACCACCGTGCCTGACGCCGACGTGAGGATCGGACGGATCTGGGATTCGCAGACCACGTCATCGAGGATCAACAGCAACCGCCGCCGGAACAGTTTCCGTCGAAGTGCATCGGCGAGATCCTCCGCGGAGGGCTGACGGCGGCGCGAGAGTGGTTCCTCCGCGTCCAAGGCTTCCCGGGCGGGGCCTGCGTCGAGACGTCGCAGCAGACGTAGCAGCGCCTCGGATGGTTCCAACGGGCGTCCTTCGGCTCCCCGCAGGTTAAGCAGGACGCAGCCGTCGGGAAAGAGGTCGGTTGTCCGGTGCGCCAGCTGGATGGCGAGCGCGGTCTTGCCCACCCCGGCCTTGCCGACGATGGCCAGCAACGGGAATGCGGTACCGCCGGCGCCTCGCAGCATCGACTCCGCCGCCGTCAGGCTTTCGCCCCGTCCGGTGAAGGCGGGTATCGGGCGGGGGCGGATGAAGTACCGGTCCTGGCCGGGCGTCGGGCGCGACAGGAGCGTGATCGGCGCGTAGGCCTGGATCGAAGCGCAGGATGCGCTGGTGTAGGTGTTGCAGGGCGGGTCCGGGGTCCGTACCGAGCTTCTCGGCGAGACGGCGCCGGAGGCGCTCGAAG
>NZ_CDWRCM010000280.1:1736-3963 GCF_977927585.1 Frankia sp. CcWB2
CCGCTCGGTCAGGTGGACGACGGCCGCCTGCAACAACGGGCCTTGGGCGACGCCGCAGAGCGCGGGCCCCTTCCACAGATCCAGAGCTTCGCGCAGAATCCGGGTGGCGGCGCCGAAGTCGTGCTGGTCATACGCGGCGCCCCCCTGAGCGGACAACAATTCGAAACGGGTCAGATCCAGTTCGTCCGGGAGAACCCGGAAGAGGTAACCGGGTAGGCGGGTGACGATCCTGCTCTCGGTTCCCTTGACGGCGTCAGTTCCCTGTGCACCCCGCGCGCCTTCGGTGTCTTCGGCCATCGACAGGATCTTGCGGAGCTGGGAGATATAGACATGCAGGGTTGTCGTGGCGGTGCGGGGCGGGTCGTCGCCCCACAGCTCGTCGATCAAGCTCGCCGCCGAGACGATCTCGTTGGCCCGGGTCAGTAATGTGGCGAGGACGACTCGGAGTTTCGCTGCCGACGGCGTGTGCGGACCGATTCCTACCGGACCCAGAATTTGGAACCGCATGGCGTTCACTCCTTGCTGGTGCGGCGTCCACCGCACTGGACCTCTGCGCAACGGCTTCGGGCAGGTTCAGCAGCCCTGTAGCACGGCCATGGTGACGCTGCTGATGCGGCGCGGTCCCTGGGCGACATCGACGCCGACCGTCACCGATGGACGTCCCTGCGGGTCGCGGGTGGTCGGACCGGGGGTGGCGGTGACCCGCAGCGGCAGGTCGGTCTCGGCGAAACCGCGGAATCCTCCGGACCAGTGCGTGATCGCGCAGAATGCTCCGGCGAAGCCGCGCAGTTCGCCCGCCGCGAGCACAGCCGCCTGGCGGGAGACCTCGATGAGCAGCACACAGGGCACGTGGTCGACTCCGTGGTCGAAGAAGACCGGGTCGTCCGAGTCGGGCCTGATCTCCAGGCGCAGACCCTTGCTGCCGATCAGATGAGGCTCCCCGACGACCACATTGCGGGCGTCCGTCCGCCCGACCGCCTCCGGCAGCACCGCATCCGGGAACACCACATCGTCCTGCCGGGGTGCGGGCGGGCCGGTGAACTTTGCCGTATAGGGGTCGTCAACCCTATCCCGCAGGCTCTCGGCACGGCCCCGGGCACGCTGGTCGCGGTAGAAGTCGGGCGGCAGGAAGACAAGCCGGGCCTGCACCGTGTAGCAGGACCGGCCGCCGATGCTCGCCGTGCAGGAGGTCTCCAGCGCGCCGGGAATGCCGTCGGCCGTGTCCACGGGTCGGACCCGCATGTCCACTACGACGTGCGTGGTCCCGGAGCCGCGGCGCCAAGGCGCCAGGTCGGTTACGTTGATCGTTGCGGAGGTGGAGACCGCCGGACGGTCCTCGGGGATGCCGAAGTACCGGCCGGCCACGAAGTTTATGGTTCTGCGGACCACATCGGTGACGAAATGGACATCATGAAGGGAGGTGAGGCTGTCGTTGAAGAGCGGGTGGGCGTCGGGCAACTCAGTGGAAAGCATAAAGCTGTGCTCGACCCCGTACCCACCACCCAGAACGTAACCCTCGGGGGTTCCAGGCTGGTGCACGAGGTGCTGCGGTGGCAGCGGGATGGAAACTTTCCCGGGCGAGCGTCTTCGTGTGTCAACGGCCATGTGTGCCTTCCGGACCATCGCGACCTGGCATTCTCGACGGGTGACGGCCCGGCGTCGGGTGTTGAGTACCCGTCGCGGGGCCGGGATCCCACAGTCGATCCCACGAAATGCCAACCTTTCGGTGGCACGGCAGGCTACGTCAGAATGACACGGGAGGTTCCCCGCGACCACCCCTAAGGGGACGTAATGAAGTAACAAATACGTGATCGAGAGCATCATCGCAGGTCACAGGCCTGTGGAAGGTTCGAAACGCGCAAGTTATTTCATTTCGACTCCTAAGTGTGGATTCCCGGCTCTGGGGTTACTCGAAAACGACACCTGGGTCCGGTGGCCCTGGGCGGGCCACCGGACCGGTACGTCTTCGATCCGGGATAGGGATGCTCTCGTTCCGGGCCCTGAGGTAGGTTTCTCGTGGTGCCGGGCGGCGCAGACTCCGTCCACCCGGCGTCCGGCGTGGCGTACGGTCAGGCGTCGACCTGTGGGCCCGCCGGCTGGAAAGCCACTTTCATCTGGCCACATGGTGGATCACGACAACGGGCGACGTATGACGGTGTGGCCGGCCCCGCCAGGAACCCGTGACGGACGTAATCCTCCTCCCCGCGGCCCTCGAGAATCCCAGGGG
>NZ_CDWRCM010000280.1:4075-4789 GCF_977927585.1 Frankia sp. CcWB2
TAACTGATGACGGCGCCGATGACGCTTCCCCGCGATATGGATCGTCGGTCATGACGGCCGAAGGCGCCGCGACGGTGCGCCGCTTTCCGTGGGGGCGGAGCGTAACGCCGGCCTGATCTGCTTCCCGTACCCGGCCCAGCGGGTGCGCACCTTTGCCACCATCGCCGACCTGCTGGCGCCGTCCGTGGCCGTAGCGGCGGTCCAGTGCTTCACCTGGACCGGCCGGCCGGGGTCGGGCCAGGTGGAAAGCACGGTGGTGCCCGCGGTCCGCGAGGTGGCAGCCGAGTGGGCGGACTGCCTGCTGGTTATTTTTGGCCACCGCGCCGGAGCGTGGTTGGCGTTCGAGGTCGCCCGGCGGCTGGAGACCTCCCAGATCCCGCTAGCCGGGCTGTTCGCGTCCGCCAGTCCTGCCCCGTCCCGCGGTTGGCGGGGCGACGCCGCTGTGCCGTTGACGCCTGGTGGGCCGGACGAGGACGTCGTCGACGGACGCGGGCCGTTGGACATCGTGCGATGCCCGATTACTGTTCTGGCGGGGGACGCCGATCAGCGGACCACCGTCCGCGATGCCTACGCGTGGTCGGAGCACACGAGCGGAGCATTCGACATCCGCATCTTCCCCGGCGACGACCGGTACATCGATTCCCACCCTCGGGACGTCGCCAACGCGATTTCGGATCAGCTGCTGTCCACGCGCCGTGAGGGCGATGGGAATTC
>NZ_CDWRCM010000281.1:0-4212 GCF_977927585.1 Frankia sp. CcWB2
AACTTCCCAAACAGGCCCTAGGAGCAGCGCGCGCTCTGTCTCGTCCTCTGGGGGGCTCGCCGGCCCCGACCGGCGTGTGGACAACGCCACCATGACTCCGGCGGCGAGCAGGCTGGCGGCTGCTATCCCCAGCAGACCCTGAGAGGACGGTCCGAAGGAGTCGGACGCGAGAAGGCCGGGTGTAGCGGGGCCACCGGTGACCACCGCGGTGTGCTGCGCCGAGACGACCGCGGCCGCGTCATCCAGGACCGCCAGCGCACGAGAGGTGCCGAGACGACCGTCGCCGTCCCCCGGCTCGGGGTCTTCGAAATCGGGATAGCTGGGTTCTGGATCATCGAGGCCGGGGTTGCCGGGTCCGTGGTTGTCGAGGTCAGCGAGGTCGTAGCCGCCGGGGGCGGGGGGCGCGGTACCTGTTTCGGTGGCAGGCCATCCCGGGACGGAGTCCGGCACATGCAGTACCTGCAGGCCCTCGCCCTGCGCGTCGGCGGGCAGCAGCAGCCAGCCGGCATGGATGAGCGATGGCTTGGACAGCGTGCGGCCGTCCGGCTGGGCGCGACCCTCGTTGAGGTCGAAGATCTCCCGATACCGTAGACCATCACCGAGGAATCGCTCCGCGATGCCCCAGAGGATGTCGTGGTGGCGCCCCTCGGCAGGTCGCACCTCGTAGAGCTTCATCACGCGCCCGTTGGACGCGAGCCGGCCGTGCGGGTCCGCGATCGGACTGATCAACTCGGCGTGGCAGACGCGCGGTGTCATGCGGCCAGCCGGGCCAGCCGGCCCGGTCCCCGGTTCCGACCGTGACGGCCAGGTCCGCCGGGTCGGTGTGCTGGCGCCGGGATCCGTTGTCGTGGCCACCGGAGCCCGATCACCCCTCGTGAGCGCGGGCGCCCTGTCGTCCGGAGCCGGCCGCGGAGCGACCAGGGCCGCCGAGGTCGTCGATACCGGCATCGCCGTCCCCATCCGGCCGGGCGCAGGCGGAACGGCGGGGGCCCGGGCGTATGTCATCGGGGCGACCAGAATCGTCGTCCCGGAGAACAACACGGATGTGGCGACGAGACGGCGGGCGAGGTTCTGGGGGGCGCCGCCCAGCGGTATCCGCGGGGCGAGGCCGGTACCGCGCAGCTCGGCCCGGCATTCCGCGACAAGACAGGCGGTGAAGTGCAGCCAGGCGGCCCAGAAGAGCAGGGACAGGATGGCTCGGACGACCGCGCCGGCCCCGTCCCCGCTCTGGAGCGGTGGACCCAGTACCAGGATCAGTACGACCGGGACGCCGAGGACGACACCGGCGATCGCAGCGATGGCCCCGGCGGCGCGCAGCCGTTCCCGAGACCGCAGCTCCGCGGAGACCACCGGCACCGGCTGGCGGGCCGGCACACTCCCGGGCCTGTCATCGACCATCCGATGGGGAGGGTTGCCAGCATGCGGAAGCCGCCGTCGTGACCGCGGTGCCGCCGCCGGCGAGGCGGACGCCATCGATGCCGGCGGCGAGGACGGCCGCGCGGATCGAAGTGGTGTCGATGGTGGCGGGAGCGGCGTGGACATGAACCTCCCCGATCAGGCGCAGGGTCGGGCGCATGGGCACGCCGGGCACGGCCTCATGCCCGGTTGCGTGGCGCTCATGCTAGGTCGCTGGAGACCGGTTTCCAGGGCGAAGCAGCAGTTCCCTGACCTTCTTGTGACCATTACCTGGATCCGGTCGACGGCATGTCTCCGCCGTGGATGCCGGCGCTCCAGGCTCTGGACCGGGGCGAGCCGAGGGAACTCGTGGGAGCGGCGCCGAACTGCCTGGATGTCCGCACGCCGATCCCGTGCAGTGAGCACCCGGCCTCCTCGCGCTGCTGTGCCTGGACGGCGACAGAGGGACAAACTCGTTGTAATCGTACCAGTGCGGTCGCGTAGAGGAAATTTCGAGATGAAAGATCTACAGTTTATTACCCAAGGTGGGCATCTAATGCCATTCTAGTACTAAATGTTCAAATTTATTCTTACGTTGAGTTACCTCCAAAAGTGTCCAGTGTCGCGGCGTACCAGGGCAGGCCTACCTTCGATCGACTACCTTGTCCATTCCCGCATCCGCGGAACACCGGCGCTGGCCACACCGAGGCCGGACCGACCCCGGACTGGCCCGGTCATCCGGCACTCTGGATCTCGTTCTGAATCTCGGCGAGCCGCGCACGTAGCTGATCCAGCTGGGTGTGCAGTTCGGTGAGGGTCCGGTCGTATCCCGGCCAGACGGTGGTCCGGAAATCGACCGCGTTACGACCGTCCCAGTTCTCCGGGTCGATCAGTACCTTCGCCGCGGCGCGGAGCTCGTCGAAATGGGTGAGCAGCGGGCCGTTGATGATCGTGGTGAGATCGGCGATAGCGGTCACGGCTTGTGGCGTGCTACGGACGGTGACATCGGACGGCTGGGTCATAGTGTGCTCCGGTGGCGGGGATCTGGACGGCCGTCTCGGCGGCAAAGCGCCTCGATGGCATGGAAGAGATGGAAGAGAGCGACCGGCGCGGCGGACAGTGGTCCCGGGAGGGGCGGTCCCGGGGGTGGTCCGTCAGCTTCCGGCCGCAGCGGTTCGACGGTTGATCTTGGTGATGCCGCGGGCGAGCTCGGCGAGGTTCGTCCGCGGGTCGGTCAGCGCGCTCTGCACCTCCGGCCAGACCTGAGCACGAAAAACCTGCGCCTTCGGGCCATCCCAGTTTCGCGGGTCCGCCAACGTGTTGCCATGATTGATCAGATTTGTCGTGGTTGCCTGCAGATCGGGTAGCTGTCGGCTCATCCGCCCGGCCGCCTGTTGGGCCGCCGGTGTGGTCACGGTTCGCACGGCATTGTTCCTCTCGGGACTCGAGCAGAGGGGGACGCGAGCAGGTCGGATGTCGGGGGACAGGCGACCTGGACGGGAAGGACGGCTCCGCGGCGCACCAGCACCCCGCGGCCTGGAGGCGCGGGGCCGCCGATCGTGCGGGACAGCCGGACTCCGAGCAGTTCGCCGTCGCTCGGCCGCCCCGGGGCCAGGAGCAGCCCGTACCCACCGCGGCGGACGTCGACGAGGAATCCGCGGTACTGGCCCAGCAGCTCCTCGGTCGTACCGGCGACGATCAACACGCCGCCGCCGCCGTCGCGTGCGGCCTGCCAGAAGGCCGCCAGCTCGGCCGCGGCCCGTTCACCGACCAACTCGGCGTCGTCGACGAGGACGACCAGAGGTTCGTCCCCTGACAGGCCGGTTGGCAGGTCGGTCAGCGACCGGATGGTGTCGGTCCGACGGGTCTCCGGCGTGACGGCTGACTCCCCCCGCCCGCGGCCGCCGCGACGGCAGGTGCCGTCGCTTCCCGCCTCCTCCACGAGGTTCATGGTCCCGTCCAGGATGGCTACGACGTCGGGTCGGTGGGCGAGGGAACGAAGGGGAGACGGACGCGGCGTCAACGCGACGATTCGGGCACCATCGGTGAGGAGTGACAACGCCAGCGTGAGTAGAACGCAACTGCGCCCGGACCGTGGCGGGCCACTGATCATGAAACCGGGACCGTCGGTATCCAGATCCACCTCGACGATCTCCAGCTCGTCCCCTCCGATTCCGATCGGCACGTGCAGCGAAGATCGATTTTCTGGACGCATGGCCGCCGCCGCGGATCTCCGCGACCGCCCGGGCGCGCGTTCCATCTGCTCGGATGTGACGAGGGAGGGCAGCGCGTCGATCCGGAAGGGACGACGATCGAAGCGCTCCGGCGGCCTTCGCGACACCTCCACAGATCGGCCCGCCTGGGACATCGCCCGAGAGCCCACCGCCCGCAGTGCCGCAACCTGAGCCTGGCCTGTGGGGTCCGCGTCGAGCAGCGCGATCTGTGTCTCCACGGGACTGGGGAACCGGCCTCCGACCGCGACCCCACGTCCGGCGGACAGCGTCCCGGGCATGTCGAAGGGGGACAGGCCAGCGAGCGCGTAGTCGGAAGGGTCGGCCATCCGCAGGAGTAGTCGTTCGTCGACGAGCGACGCCAGCCGCCCGATCAACCCTCGTCGATCGGTAGTGATGATCACTCGTAGGCCCACCGCCTGACCTTCGCGCAACAGCCGCAGAAGCTGGTCGACGAGTATCCCTCCGTCGACGTCCTCAAAGGCGGCCAGAAATCCTTCGAACCTGTCGACGAGCAGCACCAGGTACGGCGATGGGCGCATGGCGTCGCCCGCATCGCCGGGAGACGGCCGCCACGACCGTCGGG
>NZ_CDWRCM010000282.1:0-942 GCF_977927585.1 Frankia sp. CcWB2
GCAGGAACGCCCGCTCGATCGAGTCGACCTGGATGCGCGCACCGGTGTCGGCACCCGCACCGACGACCCGGGTCGCCTGGATGGACGCGATGTCCTCCGCGACCGTCCCGGGCGGGAGTTTGACGGCCGTGGCGGCCGGCGCGTCCCGTTCGATGGACCAGGCAGGGTAGGTCTTGTTCGACCGGTAGGTCTCGGGGTTGCCGGCGAGCCGCACCCCGACCGACAGCCCGACCCAGGCGTCGGCGGTGTTCGGTGTGCCGACCGTGTTCTTCCGGACGATCAGGTACAGGTAGTTACGCGGGTCGCTGATCCGGGTGCGCGAGTTCGGGACCGGGGCGTCGGCGACCTTGCCCTCCCGGGCGACCTCCTGGGACATCACCCAGTAGGTCCACGGGTTGCGGTCCATCTCCCGTTCAGGGGCCTCGGCGTTCGGGTCGAGGGTGTCCGCGGCCGACAGGGCGAACCGCATCGGGCCGTTGGTGTTCTGGCACATGCTGTTGCTGCGCGTGCAGGTCCCGAGCAGCGGGTGCGTGCCCTCGTACCGGCCGGTGAACGGCTGCGACGTGTGCTCCGGACCCTGGATCACGGCGCTGCCGGGGATGGCGTTGCCGGTGGCGTCGATCTCGACCTGGTAGGTCCACTCGATGTCGGTGGTCCGCCCCCAGAACGCCATCAGGGCCGGGGTCGGGGTGCCTTCGTCCTCGTTGCTCCACACCATCGAGTAGGTCAGCAGGCGATGACCGGCGATCGCGGTTGGCGCTTCGGAGTGGAAGGCGAGCAGTGGGGTGTCGGTGACGGCGTTCTGGAACGGCCCGCCGGCCATCGGATTCGCGGTGGCGGCCGGTGCCGTCCGGCCGTAGATCACCGGAGCGTGGGCCAGGGCCTGGTAGCCGTTGTCCTGCGGCGTGACGGTGCGGAAGGTCAGATCGGTCAGGCGCGCCG
>NZ_CDWRCM010000282.1:1293-1764 GCF_977927585.1 Frankia sp. CcWB2
GGCGGCGTTGCGGGGCGACCGGTCCGCGGCGAACAGCGTCCGCAGGGTGTGCTTGCCGGCGGCCAGGTGACCCAGCGCGAGGCTGCGCTTGATCGGGAAGGAGGTGGGGATCACGAGGTCGGTGGCGTAGGCGGTGTCGACGTAGAGCGACAACACCGCGGACTCGCCGCCCGGGGAGCCCCAGGAGACCCCTGGGGCGGTGGTGGTGACGTCCAGGAGCACCTCGCCGTCGGCCTCGGTGCGGAAGGGGATTGACGAGTCCTGCCCCCGGTTGAGGACGATCTCCGCGGGTGGAGCCGGTGCCTTGTCCCCGGAACCGCACGCCGCGAGCCCCACCGCCAGCACGGTGGCGGCCAAGCTGGCGCCGAGCGTCTGACGCAGTCCCCTTGACACCCGCGTTCCCTCCTAGAATCCGGGATCGCCGCCGCCGCGGCCCGTTCCGCGCTCCCCCGATCCCCACACATCCTGACA
>NZ_CDWRCM010000282.1:2142-4915 GCF_977927585.1 Frankia sp. CcWB2
AGTCGGCGTGCGCAAGTTCGTCATCATGGGCGTGCAGGGCAGCGGCAAGGGAACCCAGGCGACGATGATGGCCCGGGACTTCGACTTGGTCCACATCAGCGTCGGCGACGTCTTCCGCTGGAACGTGCAGAATCACACCAAACTCGGTGCCCAGGTCAAACGCATCGTGGCGGCCGGTCACCTGGTCGGGGACGATCTCGTCGAGTCAGTGGTGCGCTCCCGGCTGGCCGAGCACGACTGGAACTATGGGTTCATCATCGACGGGTTCCCGCGCAACGCACGGCAGGCCGAGTTCTTCCTGGAGAGCTACGACATCGACGGGGTCATCTACCTCGACCTCCCCGACGACGAGGTCTACCGGCGGGTGCTCGCCCGCCGGTTCTGCTCGCGGTGCGGCCTGGACTACAACCTGATCGCCAGTAGGCCGCAGGTGCCGGACACCTGCGACGTGTGCGGAGCGCCGCTGCTGACCCGGGCCGACGACAACCCGCAGGCGCTGGCCGTCCGCCTGCGGGAGTACCACGAGAAGACCCGACCGGTCATGGAGATCTTCCAGCGCAAGGAGTTCGTGGCCGTCGTGGACGCCAGGCACCCGCCGCGCGAGGTGCAGGCGGAGATCCGCCGGCATTTCGATCTTCCGCAGCTCGATCGCTCGCAGTTCGGTCTTCCGCAGCGGCCGGTCGTGTCCGGGTGAGCCCGGCCGCGATCCCCCGGGGGGCTACTGCTTGGTGAATACCACGGCGACGCCGTCGGTGTTACCGACCCCCGCGGCCCCGATACTCCCGTTGACGCCGTGCCCGTTGAACTGGATGGCTCTGGCGACTCCCGGAATCCCCACATCCGTTGTGATCTTATAGCCGGCGCCAGGCAGGGTCTGCCGGTAGAAGGTGGCCACCCCGTCGCTGGACACCCCGTCCAGCGTCACCGTCGACGTTTTCCCGGTGGTCGTGCCGACCTTCACGGTGGCCCCGGGCGGCACCGGGAAATCGGGGGGGACATTCGTGCCACGCAGGGCATCCGCGCCGCTGACGGCGTCGATCCTTCCCACCCCCGGCAGCGAGGTAGGCAGCGAGGTGGGCAGCCCGCTCGGCAGCGCGGTGGGGATCGACGTCGGCAGGGTCGGTGTGCTGACGGAGGGCGGCACACCGACGTCGTCGGACCCCCCGCAACCGGCGGTCAGCGCGACCATTCCCGCGAGGACCAGCCCCGGAAGCAGCGTCATGGTTCGGCCGGACCGGATCCCTCGGCGTGGTTCGTCAAGGGTGAGGTTCTCCCGCACGGCTGGTCCTCCTGCTCGGTCCGACCGGCGGGACAGGGGTCCCGCGGGCGGACGGTAGATCATCACTGTGGATCTGTCCAGGTGTCTGATTCCCGGATCTTTCGGATCCATGCTGTCGACCTTAGGGGACGTAATGAAGTAACAAATACGTGATCGAGAGCATCATCGCAGGTCACAGGCCTGTGGAGGGTTCGAAGCGCGCAAGTTATTTCATTTCGACTCCTTAGTCGCGGACGGTGCACGCCGCGTGGCGGTGTCGGCTCAGCGTCATTGCCTGCGTGGGGGTGGGCCGTGTGGGGGTGGCCTGCGTGGGGGTGCGGTCGGTGCGTCGCCACCCGGGGGAGCACACCTGAGCATCACGTCGGGTTGGGGGTCGAGATCGTGCGTCGGGGCGGCCGAGCTTTCGGATTTGTGTCATAGGTGAGGTTTGAGGGGTTAGTCGCCGGGTATCCGCACGGCGGATGTTGCTTGCCCTGTTTGTCCGCTTAGTCCTTGGCGGGGTCGATGGCGATGGTCGCCCCGAGGGGGCTGGACGCGAAGGGATGGGCGGGGCGGCACTCCGGTACCAACAACTACCTTCCGTAATCGCAAGAAGGGGATGGGTCGTATGGGGGTGGCGACTACCTGGGGTGTTGGTGCCACTGCTTCCAGCTTCCGCCTTCCTCGGCCGGTGGTGGATCCCCTCGCGGGTGAAGCCCCCTTTCTAGCTGTCGGAATTCCGATTCGGTCCGTTCTGTTACCTTTTTTATCACTGTAAGTGAGGATGTCGATGCGACACGAGTTTCGGTGTGTCCCGTCCCAGTGCGCCGTGATCGGCGCCCGATGCCTGTACGTTCCTTAAGCGTGGCGGTCACCAACAACGCGGTGATCGGTGTGGCCTTGGGCTACATCGAGGCAAACCCGGATGAAGTGGACCTCATGCGGTCCTTGGTCGTGCTGGCTCTGCACGGGCCATCCATCACAGCCCGTAGCACGATGCCGGCCCACGTCACGTGCCGAGCCGCGATCGTGTCCCCGGACTGGCGGGTGCTGGAGATCCTGGAGCCGTCCACCGCGGTCTGGCGGATGCCCGGCGGTCATGTAGATGCCGACGACTCCTCGCTGCTCGGCGCCGCGCTCGGGCTCGCCGCGCGCCGGGCAGGTGTCGAGGCCGACGCGGTGATCCCGGGCGGGATCCTCCCGTTCGACGTGGAGGTCGGAATCGTCGACGCCGCGCCGATCCTCGGTGAACCCGAGCACGTGCACTACGACATGACCTATCTCTTCCACGTCGAGGACCGCAGCCTCGCGGTGCGGGAGAGCGCCACGACGCAGGTTCGGTGGGTGGCGCCCGAGCAGATTTCCGGCCAGCTGGGCGCGAAGCTGACCAGGGCGTTCCAGCAGGCCGGGCTGGTGCGCTGACCGGACCCATGCGGGCCTGATCCAGCCGGGGTGCCGAGCAGCCCTAGGGCCTGTTTGGGAAGTATGTCCCGAGGCTGGCCGTGGATCTGATGG
>NZ_CDWRCM010000283.1:0-4095 GCF_977927585.1 Frankia sp. CcWB2
AAGCAACAGCCACCATCGCCGCGATCAACAAATGGCTGCCCCGATGAACTTCCCAAACAGGCCCTAACGTCCAGCGAGTGTGCAGCCGGGCCGGCAGACGGGGCATGACCATGGACGATGACCCGTTCTTCGACTGCCAACGGACGGATCATGGTCATGGGAAGCGGGCGACATCCCGAAGCGCAGGTGCGGCATGGGCGACGAGTCCGATCGACGGCGGTTCCTCCGGCTGGCGGCGGGGGCATCCCTGCCACCCGGGCTGTTCATGGTCCGGAGCGGGCCAGTGACCCCGCGAGTGATCGCGTCCGAGGACGTCCTGAACCACATCGACGTCCGCATCCAGCAGATCACCGGGGCGTACGAGCGGACCCCGATCGGCGCGACGAGCGTGTACCTACGCCGGCATCTGCCGGCCGTCCGCTCCCTGCTCGCCGAGGGCGGGCACCCGACCGCCGTCGACGCCCGCCTGCACCGCGCCGCCGGCCGCCTGGCTGCCCTGTGGGCCACCACCCGCCACGACCTCGGTGACATCCCCGGGGCGACGGCCGCGTTCGCCGAGGCGTTCGGCCACGCCGAGGAGGCGCGGGACCGGGCACTGCAGTGCTGGGTTCGGCTGTGGCAGAGCTCCCTGGCCCGCAAGTCCGGCCGCCTGGCCTCCGCCCTCGCGCTGGCCCGCGCCGCCACGTCCCACGTCGGTGCGGGCTCGCCGGCCGCCAGCCGCGCCGCGGCGATAGAGGCCCGTACCCTGGGCGCGCTCGGTGAACGGGCGGGCGTGCACGAAGCGATCAACCGTGCCTGGCGCATCCAGGGGACGCTGAGCCGCGCGCAGTCGGGCAACCCCGGGTTCTCGATCGACACCCTGCATATGCTGACGCTCGCTGAACTGTCTGCGGCGGCGTACGTCGAACTCGGCCAACCGGACGCGGCCTCAGTCTATACCGACGCCTCGGTGCACCATCTCGACGTCGCCGGGGCGACCGGCCTGCGGTCGATGGCGAGGATCGCCGCGGCTACAGCGGCCCTGCACCGCCACCACGTCGACGAGGCCGAAGCGCTCGTCACCGAGGCACTGGACATCTCCGAGCACCGGCCGAACGCCGTGGTGGTCACGCGGACCCACCGGTTCCTCACGGACGCCCGGCGGATCGCCGGGCGGCGCCAGGGCACGAACAACATCGCCGAACGCCTCGACACCTGGACGTTGCCGACGTAGCCGACGGTGCCGCCGGCGGTCACCCGGCGCAGGTGTCCTGGTAGGGCAGGCCGGGAATGTGAAAGCTCCACGCCGACTGGTCGAGCCCGCCCTGGGCCTCGTGGCAGGCGTATTCGACGACGCCGTTGCGGCGGAACGCGTCGATCGCGGCGAGTCGCCACAGCCGGACGGTGCCATCGTTGCCGCCGGAGGCCAGCGTCCCGCCGTCCGGGGAAAAGGCCAGCGACAGGACGGAGCGGGTGTGCCCGGTCAGCGGCTGCCCGATCTGCCGCGGCGGGGTGACGCTGGTGTCCCAGAGCCATACCCTCCGGCCAGATCCGACCGCGGCCAGGACCTGCCCGTGCGGGGAGAAGGCCACGGCCCGGACCGGTCCGGGGTCGGCGAGAAGGAGGCTGGGCGGCCGGGGCCGATCCGGGGCGGTGACATCCGCCAGCATGATCGATCCGTCCTGGCCGGTGGCTCTGAGGCGCCCGTCCGGGGAGAATGCCTCCCACGGCGTGGGGGCGCGGCGGCATTCACGCGCTCCCGCGCTTGTGGCCGGTCCGGGTCGGCGATGTCCCACCGCAGCACTGTCCCGTCGACGCCGGTCGCGTCGAGGTTCCGGCCGTCCGGCGAGAACGTCACCGACGTGATCCCGCTGCGCTGGCCGGTGAGGGGCGGGTCGATCCGACGAGGTTGACCCTCCGTCACATCCCACAGCACGACCGTTGCGTTCGCGCCGCCGACGGCCAGGATGCGCCCGTCCGGGGAGAACGTCACCGAGGTGACGGGATCGCCGCGGCTGGCGAGCGCGGTCGGGTCCTCGACGAGAGTCTGCAGCAGGTTCGCCTGGCTGCCGGCCTCACCACCGCTACCGGAGTCGATGTTTTCGGCGGCGATGGCGAGTCGTAACGCGCGCACCCGGTCCGTCGCCCGCGCGACGTTGGCGTTGGCGAGCAGGGTATGAGTGATCAGGGCGTGCCGCGCCCGTTCGGTGGTGCGCTGCGCCCGTTCGGTGGTGAGCTGCGCCCGTTCCGCGGTGCGCTGCGCCTGCCGGGCGGTGAGGGACTGCCAGGTGGCGATCGCGGCACCGGCGACAGTGAAGACGAGGAGCACGGAAAGGACGGTGATGACCTGCCGGCGGCGTTGACGTTCGTGACGTTCCCGGCGGCGGGCTGCCTCGACGCGCGCACGTTCCTGGCGACGGGCTTCCTCGATCCGCTGGTCGCACGCGTCGATGAACCTCCGCCCGGCCGGTTTGAGATGGACCACCGGCTCCTCACCGGCGCGGAAACGCTCATAGGACTGCCACAGCGTCGTGATGGCGGTGGTCAGCCGGTCTTCGTCCCAGAGCGGGCCGTCGTTGTGCTCCCACTCGGCGGCGGCGCGCTCGACCTTGCCCTCACTGAGCAGGGCGGCTTCCCGTTCCCGGATGACGGCATCCAGTGGCTTCCAGGCGGTCAGCAACGCCTCGTGGACGACCCCGACGGCGGTCCCCAGGCTGTCACTGGGGGTGGACAGCAGCCGTTGGTTCACGAAGACCTGGAAGGTTCTCCGCAACGCGTCGGACGGCAGGTCCTTGAGGTCGATGCGTCGGCGGGTCCGCCGACCGGCCTCGTCGAGCGTGGCGAGCTCGGCCAGGCCGACCAGGATCTCCTCCCGGCCCAGCCCGCTCGTCTCCACGGCGTCGTCGAGGACGGCGTCGGCGCGGCGGGCCAGCGCCCCCTGCACGCCACCCAGCTCGTGGTACCGGTCCATCGACAGGGTGCCGCCGCGGGTCTGGTCCTTGGCCAGCTCATGGAGCGTGAACGCCAGCAGCGGCAGTGCCTCGCCGTCCTCGGTGTCCGCGACCATCTTGGCGACCAGCTCCGGCTCCACCTGCAGGCCGGCTACCCGGGCCGGCTCGGTGATGACGACCGGCAGCATGTCCCGGGCCAGCGGGCGGAGGGGGAAGACGTGCAGGTTGACCCCGCCCTGTTCGGGAGGGCCGCTCAGTTCGGGCAGGGCGAAGACCTGGTCCTGGAACTCGGAGCGAAGCGCCATGACCACCCGCACGGGACCGGTGACCCCATGCCGCAACAGGGTCGCCAACCGGGCCCGTTCCTCTTCGTCCGATCGGGTGAACAGCTCCTCGCCCTGATCGATGATCAGTAGCAGCAGTCTGTCCCGCACCGGGCCGGAGCCGGCCGTCAGAAGTTCTTCGGCCAGCCCCATCAGGGCCAGGTCGTCCTCCCTGAGCTGCCGGTCGATGTCGGTGACCGCCCACTGCTGGCCGACGCGCCTCGCAGCCTGGGTCAGGGTGTGGGCGAGCTTGCGGACCGGGTCCCGGCCCGGCCAGAAGGGGTCGGCTACCTCCCAGCCGGGCCGGCAAGCCGGCGGTGACCAGCGACGACTTGCCGCACCCGGAGGCACCGACCACCAGTAGCAGACGCTGTTCACCGAGGGAGCGTAGCCGGTGGGTGAGCCGCCGCAGCTCGTTGCCGCGCCCATAGAACACCTTGGCCATGTCCCGGGTGAACGGCCGCAGACCCGGAACGGGGACCGGTCGTCCGCCCAGCCCAGCCCGCCGGCGGCCTCGACGCGCCGCAGCCCAACGTTCAGGTTGTCGGCCCATCGCGGATTTTCGTGCAGGTGAACGTGCTGCCGGTCCTCCAGGAGCGGGGAGGTGACCGTCGGCTCCACGCGCAGCGGCAGCAACAGGCTGCCGACCTCGTAGGCGATTCCCAGTTCGTAGGCGCACCATGGGGAGGCGTTGTAGGCGTTGGTGATGACACAGACCACGGCGTCGGCGGCTCGCAGCTCGTGGTGCAACCGATCCTTCCACATGTCGCCGGGCTGGACGCCCACCCGGATGTCCTGAGCGAGGAACACCCGGTGGCCAAGAAGGGTCAGCGCCTGATGAA
>NZ_CDWRCM010000284.1:0-4069 GCF_977927585.1 Frankia sp. CcWB2
CATGTCCGAATGCGGTAGTCGAGGACCGCATCCGCGAAATCGCCGTCCCTCTGAGCCGAGCGGCCGGGGACGATCCCACCGCGCTGGAGTTCACCCGTCGAGTTACCGACGTCTGACCCCTGTCGCCCCTGGTGCCGTGGCGCCGCCGGTGCGGCGGGCCGCACCACCTATCTGTCAGGAGGCCGTACCTGTCGAGACCCAGACTCGTGTCTCGTTAAGGGCCTCCTTACGGAGGAGGGCATCGCTGAGGTTGATGCCGCACCGGTTCGCGATGGCGCACACGAAGATCAAAATGTCAGCGAGCTCCTCGTCGACGGAGCCGACGACCGACCCTGTCGCGGTGCTGAGGTTCTCGCTTTTGCGGACGGCTTTGAACAGCTCACCGACCTCCTCGCCCAGCAGCAGAGCCTGCTCCGTGACGCTGCGCTCGGAGAACCCCCGTTCCTTCTCCATGGCGGCGACGTACTGCTGGAACTCGGTCAGGTCAAAGCCGGCGGCCAGCGGACGCATGGCGGTGGACCTTTCTCTGCGTGAGGTGTGAGCCCGGCCGGTGTTGCTGGGAGAGTCAGATGGCCAGGGTGAGCTGGTTGGGGTCGTGGCGGACGGCGGTCGGGGTCCGGTCGCGCCAGCCCGTGCGCAGCGCGGCGGTAAGCGTATCGGCGGCGGCGGCGACACCGCGGGTCAGGGCGGTTCGGTTGCGGACGACTGTCGGAATGACAGTTCGGGTGACGGGGTGCCACGCCCACGTGCCCTGGACCTGCCCGTCGAGCACGATCGTGGGTAGCGCTTCACCGATCTGATTGAACGCCTGTTCTGTCGGTAGGCCGCCCAGATACCTCTCTCGGGTCTCGAAGTACGCCTTGAGCGCGACGTCTTCGTGGGCGAGCAGGTGTAACCCGCTCGTGTAGGCGGCGGGATCGGCAGCCAGGAACTGTTCGTACCGGGCGGTGGTCATGTAGGCCCGGGCTGGGCTCCACGGTGTGGTGACCTCCAGCCACTCGGCATCCGAGGCGTTCAGCGCGGCGGTGATGGCGGTCCGGGACAGGGCCGACCACCACGTCGCGTCCTTGAGATTCGCTGGCCCATACCGGTCGAAGTAGGCGTACACCAGCGTTCGCGTCGCCTTTCCGGGATCCTGCGCGACGTCCAGGCCGGGGTGGACGTCGGAGGTCAGCGCGAAGGCTCGGCGTTCTGCATTCCAACAACCGGACTGGTTCAGGTAGGTGAGCAATCCCTGTTCCCACGCCGTTTTCACGGCGACGCGGACGGCCGCGACCGGCTCGCCGCAGGCGGTCAGGACTGCTTCGATCTGCCGCACCGGCACCGGGCCGCCCGCGAGCAGCCGCATGAGCAGCCGGGTCACCCGGGTCACGACGGGCTGGGACACACCGGCGTTGACGGCCATTCGGGCGGCGTCGCGCAACCGGTAGCGGGCGGTCGCGGCATGCGCGACGGCCGCCAGATCGAGCGGTAGAAGATGCAGCGTCTTGCGCATGCACCGCAGCGTGGTGAGGCCCGACTGGGGGGCGAATAGCGATGTCGCGGCTTCGGGGCTGGCAGCGCGGGCGAGGACGGTCGCGAACGGACTGGGTAAGCGCGCGGCGTGGAGGCCCAGCCCGGCATATGCGATCTCGGCGACGGACGACAAACGATGATCGGGATGCAGCCCTTGCCGGGTGAGCGTCCAGTTCCACAAGTAGCTGGCCTGGTCGGCTGTGAGCGTGACGGCTCCGGCGGTACGGGGAGCGACGGCGACCACCGCAGCACGCTATCAGCGGTCCGTCACCCCGCCATGCACGGGCCGGGCCGAGTCGGGTTCATCCCTGTGCATTCCAGTGGTCTTCGACGAAGTGGCGTAGCCGCTGGTAGGAATCTTCGGTCTCCTGCCACTGCTCCGCGGTGCCCCACCAGTGCCGGTTGTTGTGGTGGATGTGGAACTTCGACCAGTCGCGGTCCCAGTCGGGCTGGGTGTGCGTGCCGTGCAGCGCGTACCGGTCGGGATCGGCGTAGACCTGTGTGCCAGGCAGGGGGACGAACCGGAACAGCGACACCCGGCTCAGGGACGATCCCAGCTCGGCCAGCAGGCTCATCGTCTCCGCGGTGGTCTCGGCATTCTCCCCGGGGAAGCCGTGGATGATGAACGCTTTGCCCTCGATCCCCGCGTCGGCGGTCGCTGCGAACGCCGCTTTGATCTGCTCGCGGGTGGTGTTCTTGCGTATCGCCCGTAGGAGCTGCTCGCTTCCGGACTCGACTCCATATTTGATCTCGATGCAGCCCGAGGTCGCCATCTTCTTCAGTAACGGCGCGTCGATGGTGTCGACGCGGGACAGCGCCGACCAGGACAGGTCGAGGTCACCGACCGCATCGCAGATGTCACCGACCTTCTGCTTGTTGACGATGAAGTTGTCGTCGACGATCGCGAAGCCCTGCACGCCGTACCGGTCGATGAGCTGGTTCAACTCGGTGCGGGCGCTGGCCCCGGAGCGGTACTGGATGCGGGTCTGCCCGGCCGCGCAGAACGAGCACGGGAAGGGGCATCCGCGGCTGAACATCACGTGCGCCATGCGGATGTCTCGGCCGGCTAGCCGGTCTTCCAGCACGAAGTCCCCGACGGGCAGCAGATGCCGGGCGGGCAGCGGTAGCCGGTCGATGTCCCTCATCAGCCGGCGCGGTGGCTCGGTCCGGACCCGCCCGTCCTCGATCCAGTGGGTGCCGGCGACGCCGGTGAAGGGCTGGCCCGCGGCAGCCCGGTCCAGCACATCGAGGATCGTCTCCTCCGACTCGCCTTCGCAGACCACGTCCGCACGGAAGTCGCGCAGCGATTCGTCGGGGTAGAAGTTGCTGTGCACGCCGCCGACCATCACCAGCGCGCTGGGGTCGATCTGGCTGTGCTCGCGGGCTTCCTTCATGAATCCGTAGGTCGCGGAAGATGCGAGGCTGAACCCGACCGCGTCGTAGCCAGTGAGGTCCAGGCTCAGATGGTCGGGCCGGACCTGGATGACGGCGACGTCGTGGCCGGCGTCCTCGATCACGGCAGCCAGGTAGAGAGCCCCGAACGGAGGGAACTCCCGGCGGCGTTCCCGGAATCGGGCCATGTCGTAGACCTCGGGGTAGAGCAGCGCGACACGCACAGTGTGACCTCCGGTGTGTAGCAGTGGGGAAATGGGGGTGACGACTTCCAGCCGTGGGGTTTCCTGGGCGTCTAGTCCCGTGAAACCGTGCTGGGGCCCGCGGCCCCGATCCGCAGGATTTCCGCCGGATAGCGGTCGGCCAGGGTGGCAAGTTCGCCCGGTGGACGCTTGTCGAGGAGCGCGGTCACCGCCTCGCGCACGACCGGGGTGAACGCTACGATCCCGGCGTCCGCGCAGGCGCGGTCGGCTATCGGTATCAAGTTGGTGTTGCAGACCACCAGGTCATAGCGATGGCGGTCGGTGAACAGGTCGAAGTGGTGGCGGCGGAGAAAGCCGGCTCGGGTGTCGGAATCCTTGGCCTGGACGTGCTCGCGGCAGTCGTGCAGCGACAGGGCGGTGCGTACCTGGGAGACCTGGCATTTGCGGGCGCGGGACTCAAGGTCGGACTCGATCCACCCCCGTACCACCGGGTCGGGTGCCAGCCATGCGAGCGCCCAGGCATCGAAGACGGTGCCCTGACGGTCGGCCGCCAGCTTCTCCAGCCGCCGATCCAGCTCGATGTCGGCCGCGTCCCCCTGCCGGGCGGTGCGGATCTGGTCGAACCTGTCGAACCAGACCCCCTCCGCTGGCGCATCGATCCCTAAGATCTCTAGCATCACCTCGGTCGCCGACACGTACTCATAGCCCAGCTCCGTCGCCAGCCGGCGGGCGTGCGTCGTCTTGCCGGCAGCAGTCAACCCTGCAAAAGCGACGTTGGGGCGATGAGACGGAAACACGGGAGGGTCCTTTCGTGACGATGTCGTGCACTACCCGATCCCCCTGACTAAGCACGGCTCTTGTGGGTCTTGGAGGTCGGCGCACACACGGAGTAGGCGGGCGTGAGATCGGTTTCGGAGACGGAGACGCTCTCCCAACATGACACGTTCCGCAGCAGACTT
>NZ_CDWRCM010000285.1:0-4022 GCF_977927585.1 Frankia sp. CcWB2
ATGTTTACATTTTTCGGTGGGGGCGGGACATCCCGCCCCCATTCCCCCGGATCAGGGCCGGACGGTGGTTCAGCCCGGGATGATCCGACTCCGGTCGAACTCGCCGTCCCGCGCGCCGGCCAGGAACGCGTCCCACTCGGCCGCCGAGAAGGCGAGCACCGGCCCGGTCGGGTTCTTCGAGTCGCGGACGGCGACGCCCCCGCCGAGCGCCGCGACCTCCACACACATACCGCCCGCGCCGTTGCTGTAGCTGCTCTTGCGCCAAGCCGCCCCGATGACATTGTCGATGATCGGCTTCATATATCTGGTCATTTCATTTCCTCTGCGACCGAGAGTATCATCTGGATGGACTCCTCCGGCCGCAGGGCTGCCGCCAGAAGATGATCCAGCTTCACTCTATAGCGCCTGACTTCGGAGGGGCGCTCAATATAGAGGCTTCCGGCCGCTTCCTCTATATAGACCACTTCGTTGTCTCCCGACTCGGGGAATCCGAGTATCGAGAATGTGCTTCCCAGGCTGGCATGCGCGCCCACGGAGAAAGGAAGCACCTGGATTGTCACGTTCGGCAGTTCGGACTGTTTGGCGAGGAACTCGAGTTGGCTTCGCATGATGGCTCTGCCGCCGATTGTCCGGCGTAGGACCGCCTCGTCCAGAATCACCCAGAGGCGAGGATGATCGGCGGCGGTGAGCCGGCGCTGCCGGTCCAGCCTGAGCGCGATCTTGCGTTCGGCCTCGTCCTCGCTCACCTCCGGATCGTCGGCTCGGATGACGTGCCGGGCGTAGTCGCTGGTCTGCAGTAGCCCATGGACGAGCTGCGATTCGTAGACCGAGATCGAGGCGGCGTCGCCCTCCAGGCCGATATAGATCTCGAACCAGGCGGGGACCACGTCGTGGTAGGTATGCCACCAGCCGTGGCGCCGGGACTCGCGGGCCAGGGCCAGCAACGCGTCCCGGCGTTCGTCGTCGGTCACGCCGTAGAGACCCAGCAGGTCGGACACGTCCCGGGTGCGGACCGGCACGCGGCCGTTCTCCATCCGACTGACCTTGGAAACCGAACAGCGCAGCAGCTGGCAGACCTCGTCGACGGAGATGCCCGCCCCCTCGCGGAGTCGTCGTAACTCGGCGCCCAGGCGCCTTCGCCGCACGGTCGGACCGCCGCTCGTGGCCATCGCTCGTCCTTCGGGCTCTTCGGGGTGATGGATGCATCTTGCCACTTGTTCGCCACTCCTCACCCAGGGCGCGCATCGCTGGGTAGTGAAACTCTTACAGAAGTTCTTGCAGAAGAGGCGTGCAGGGGTCATGCTTACCTTGAGTAGCGATGATGCACCTCAAGGTGAGAGTTTGGGGTAGAGCTGGTTGCGGGGAGACGTCGATGGTCATCGCGCAGGGTCCGGGATGTCGGTAGGGAGACCGCGCCGAGACACGGTGCCCCGCACCTGTGGTGCCTCCATGCCCGGCGGCCGCGTCGCCGGTCCCGCAGGTGTCGACGCCGTCAGGCGTCAACCGTCAGGCGTCAACCGCCAGCCGCCGGTTCCGGGTGAGTGGATGACGATCCTCGCCCGGAGCCGGCCATCTCGCCGTTGTCCGCCGCGCTGTCCCCGTCGCGCGGCTCTCCGTCGTGTGGCTGTGCGCGGGGGGGATTTCTTCCGCGGCGGCTCCGGCGGGCAGATCCACGCTCATCATTATCGGACAATCACCGAAAGGCGCGACAATGAAGACTCGCCAATTCCAGGTTTACGACGGCGATGGCGAGCTGGTAGCCACCTTCCCGGAATGGGAGGCGGCGCACAACTGGGCTCATCTGCGCGCGAACGAGCCGGTGACCTCGCGGCCCGTGCAGATCGAGGATCGGGTCGAACGCCGTACCTGGACGATTGAGGCGGACTACTGCCGGCTGACCGTGTGGCGGCGACGGGTCGAGTACGGATACTGCGGGCGTGGCGACCTGCGACATGCCGCTACCGCTCGTAAGCACGCCCGGGCGTCCTGAGCCGGTCCACTCGTAGCTGCTGGTGACTCCCGCCTGCGGGTTGGCGCGGCACCCGGCCCGATGGTCTCCCCACCTGGTCCAGACGGAGACCGGTGAGGACTTCGTCCGTCACCCGGTCAACCGGCTGCTGTGGACCGCGATGTACGTCTCCGTCGCCGCCGCCACGGCGGGCGGGTCGAATACCGCCCGACCCCGGGCGGCGGGGCGGCGTTCCGTATCGTCCTGCCCGGTCCGTCGCAGCCCGACTGACCTGTTCACCTTCGCTCTCGCGACCTCCGGCTACCCCGGATCTACCACGAGGGCCTGGAAGTCCCGCAACGTCGGCGCACCGGGATGTCCGCAGCCGCGCATTATGGCGAGCAGCTCCGCGAAGTCCAGGCCGGCCAGGTCGCCGGCCATCTCCTCGATCTGTTCGCGGACGACCTCAGGCCCGCCCATCTCCAGCAGTTGCAGGAACCCTTCGGTCATGACCAGTGCCTGCTCCCGATCGGTGAGGTCCTCCGGCTGCAGGGCGCCCCGGTCGAGCAGGGCCGTCACCGCGAGCGGGGCCAGTACCGGGTCGTCGCGCAGCCCGTCCAGGAGTTCCGCCCCGGCCGGCACCGCCGAGGTGAGCACGTTCAGCATCGCCGCAGCCCTGGTCCGAAACGGGCAGACCCGCACCGCGTCCAGCAGCGGCTCGACGTCACCGCCGTGCCCGGCCAGCCAGTTGGTGATCTCCGCGTTACCCGTCTCCCGGGTGTAGTGCTCAGCGATCACACCCAGCAGTTCGGCGGGCTGTGCGGTTGCCAGGTCGCCGACGAGGCCGGCCTCCCGTCCCTCGGCGAGCAGCCGCCCACGCATGGCCCGGGTGCCCAGCGCGGTCAGCGCCACCAACTCGGTGGGCTGGGCGAGCTCCGCGCGCAGGCGGGCCGCCGCCGGGCCGGAAATCGACCGCTCCACCGCGAATGGCGTCTCGACGTCGTCCGCGAGAGTGGCGATGAACTTCTCGTCCGCGAGCCCGCGCGTCCTCTCCACGGCGCCCAGCGCGGCCAGCACATCGAACACACGTTTAATGTCTCTCCCGAGGTGTGTTCGCCAACCGCCCTGCTGCAGGGGGCTTCCGGCGTCGACGCGGAACTGCTGCCGGCACGACTGCCACACCGCCTCCTCCAGGCACGCCATCGGCATCGGATCCGGCAGGCTGTAGATCGTGTTGAGCATGTCCGGGACCGCCTCGGCGTATACGTCGTACAGCAGGGAGGTGCCACTGCCCGTCCAGATCGGCAGACACACCGCGTCCCGCAGCTCGAAGAACGTCTCGAATGCCCGCTGCCACAGTGCCTCGGCGTCCTTGAGTAGCGGCCGCGCCTTGGCCACCGCCACCAGCTTCGTCCGGCTGACCCGCACCAGGCGGGTCTTCTTCGCCCAGGTAAAGATCAGGTTGAGGTGGGGCAGCTCGGCGGTGCTGCGTACCCGCAGGCCCTGCTCGCCGGTATCGAGAAGGTCGACAAGCTCACGCGCGTCGGCCGGCCTGAGATTTCCGGCGGCTGTCAACGGCCGACCATCCGTGCCGACCCAGGCGACGAACGCGCGAAGCTGCCCCACGACCTGGCTGCGCCCGGCCGCCTCCGCGAGTTCCTCCGCCGGCGGCAGACTGACCGGGAGCTGGGCGATGGTCCGTTCGGGTACCGGACCCGGGTAGGCGAACTGCCCGCTCATCAGCTGGTCCAGCAGGTCGTCGTCAGGGCCGGCCAAGCCCGCCAAAACGTGCTTGAAGTGCTCGGGCACGGCCGGCGGGATGATCTCTACCACGGTGTCGCGGACCGTCATATCCCAGAACTTCGGAATCCCCCGACGATCCGGGTCTGCCAGTGCGGCCGGGAACTCCGCCGCGGTCCGCACGATCGCCGCTTCGTTTTCCTCCACCGAAGCGCCCCGCGGGTCCCGGAGCCCGGACTCCGCCATGAACCTGAGCAGCGTCCGCAGGGACGGCGGGGCGTCCGCCAGCTCCTCGGGATCAGCCGCCACATACCGGGGGATCCATTCTAGTACT
>NZ_CDWRCM010000286.1:0-3958 GCF_977927585.1 Frankia sp. CcWB2
TAGATACATAGATGTCCGCGCTCGTATCGCCTACCGGCGGGCGGCCCTGACGCCGAGGCCGCCGCCTCCGCCCGCAGGATCGGATGGCGGACGACCGATGGTCCCGTGGCCACGGCCCACGGCTCCACGGGTTCGTGGGTTCATGTTGCGAACAGGTTTCGGTGGGGGTCACTGGTTGGCCCGCCGGGCTCCCGCAGCTAGTGTTCGGGGAGTGGAATCGTGGCTGAACGCAGCCGGCGTCGAGGGGACCGGCGCCAGTCGGGAGCCGATCATTCGCTACTGGTAGGCATCCCCGGGTCATCCGTGCCCCGTCCCACAACTCCATACCGATGCCGCTCACACCTGTGCGGGAGAGTCCCGGTCGCTCGCTGGTCGGGACGCCGAAGGAGCAAGCTCTCCCCATAAACTCTCAGGCCCCCAACCGCCGGGTCAGGCAACTCTGGAAAGTGGACGCCGTGAGGTGTCCCGCCGACGGTGAAAGCCGCGTTCCCCGCCCGCAGCTCCCCGGACTGCCGGCGGCGGCGCCGGTGAAGCTCTCAGGCCTATGACAGGGGGGGAGGCCCGCCGCGGCGCCGGCATGATCCGTCGTCGCCCGACCTCCGGAGCAGTCATCATGCCTGACGTCACCGAGTACGACGACACCCCCTATGCCGATGGACCGGCCACGGCCGCCATGGCCGCCACGACCGCTCCCGCGTCGTCGCACGCGCGGTCGGGGGCGCCGCGGCAGGGTAGCGCCGCGGCGGTGGGCAGGAACGGTGCGAGGCGGCTGCCCGCCGCGGCCATCTCGCGGTTTGCCGATCGGCACATCGGCCCGGACCCGTCCTCCCAACGGGCGATGCTGGATGCGCTGCGCGTGGAATCACTGGCCGCGCTCACTGATGCGGCCGTCCCGGCGAGCATCCGTGACCAGGATCTGGATCTTCCCGCGGCGCTGAGTGAACCCGCGGTGCTCGCGGCCCTACGCGCGTTCGGTAGCAGGAACCGACCGGTTTCCTCGATGATCGGGCTGGGGTTCCATCCCGCGGTGATGCCGGGAGTCATCCAGCGCAATATCCTGGAGAACCCCTCCTGGTACACAGCGTACACGCCGTACCAGCCGGAGATCTCCCAGGGCCGCCTGGAGGCGTTGCTCAACTTCCAGACGATGATCACTGATCTGACCGGCCTGGCGGTGGCCGGAGCCTCCCTGCTGGACGAGCCGACCGCGGCGGCCGAGGCGATGCAGATCGCGTTCCGGACGGCGAAGGGTTCCCGCACGACGTTCCTCATCGAGGCCGACACCCTCCCGCAGACCATTGCGGTGGTCGCGACCAGGGCGGAGGCGCTGGGGATCAACGTGGTGGTCGCGGATCTCGCCGCCGGACTCACGGCCGTGGGCCCGGCGGAACTGGATGCGACCTTCGGCCTGCTGCTGTCTTATCCCGGGCCGGCGGGCGTCCTGCGGGATGTGCGTGGTGTGATCGCAGCGGCGAGGGAGCGCGGCATCGTCGTCACGATCGCCGCCGATCCGCTGGCGCTGACCCTGCTGCGGGCGCCTGGTGATCTCGGCGCGGACATCGCGGTGGGGAGCACGCAGCGGTTCGGGCTACCGCTGTCCTTCGGAGGCCCGCACGCCGGCTACCTCGCAGTGCGCAAGGGGCTGGAGCGGTCCCTGCCGGGGCGGCTCGTCGGGGTATCGGTCGACGCGGACGGCGCACCCGCGTACCGGCTCACCCTGCAGACCCGTGAGCAGCACATCCGGCGGGAAAAGGCGACGAGCAACATCTGCACAGCCCAGGTGCTGCCCGCGGTACTCGCCTCTATGTACGCGGTCTACCACGGCCCGGAGGGCCTGGCCGGGATCGCGCGTCGCCTCCACGGGCACGCGGTGCGCCTCGCCGAAGGCCTGCGCGCCGCCGGTGTGACGGTGGTGCACGACGCGTTCTTCGACACCGTCCTCGCCGCGGTACCGGGCCGGGCCGCCCAGGTGGTTGCGGACGCGTTGGCGCGGGGAGTGAACCTGCGGCTGGTCGACGATGACCACGTGGGCATCTCCTGCAACGAGACGACGGGCCGGGCCGAGCTGGGGGCCGTCTGGTCGGCCTTCGGGGTGGGCCCGGAGGCCACGGCGGGCATCACTTGGACCGAGACCGAGACCGAGACCGAAAGCGGGATCCGGACCGGGGCTCGGACCGGGCCCGTCGCGGCGGCGAGCGATCATCTCATGGCCCGCGCGGACCAGGCAGACCAGATGGCGGACGAGCTGGTGGCGCTGCCCGCCGAACTGGTGCGTACGGATCCCTACCTGCAACATCCGGTGTTCCACGACCATCGGTCGGAGACCGCGATGCTCCGCTATCTGCGTCGACTGTCCGATCTTGATCTGGCTCTCGACCGGGGCATGATCCCCTTGGGGTCGTGCACGATGAAACTCAACGCGACCACGGAGATGGCCGCGGTCACCTGGCCGGAATTCGCCGACATCCATCCATTTGCTCCGCTGGGCCAGGCCGCCGGATATCTCGCGATGATTCAGGACCTAGAGCGTTGGCTTGCGCAGATCACCGGGTATGCGGGGGTTTCCCTCCAGCCGAATGCCGGCAGTCAGGGTGAGCTCGCCGGGCTGCTCGCCATCCGGGCCTATCACCGCGATCATGCTGTTCCCGGGTCCGTGGTGCGAAACATCTGTCTCATTCCCTCCTCGGCGCATGGGACGAATGCGGCGAGCGCCGCGATGGCGGGAATGCGGGTGGTCGTCGTCTCCTGTGACGACGACGGGAACGTCGACCTGAACGATCTGGCCCGCAAGGCCCGCGCGAACGCGGACGCGTTGGCGGCGCTGATGGTCACCTACCCGTCGACCCATGGTGTGTACGAGGAGGGCATCGGGCAGGCGTGCGCGATCGTGCATGAGGCCGGCGGCCTGGTGTACGTAGACGGAGCGAACCTCAACGCTCTGGTGGGGCTCGCCAGGCCGGGGCAGTTCGGGGCCGACGTGAGCCACCTGAACCTGCACAAGACGTTCTGCATCCCGCATGGTGGCGGGGGTCCGGGGGTCGGCCCGGTCGCCGTGGTCGAGAAACTCCTACCCTATCTGCCGAACCACCCGCTGCGGCCGGAGGCCGGACCGGCCACCGGAGTGGGCCCGATCTCGGGATCCCCATGGGGCTCGGCCGGAATTCTCATGATTCCGTGGGCCTACATCCGGATGATGGGTACGGATGGCCTGCGCCGGGCGACCTCGGTGGCCGTCCTGAACGCCAACTACATTGCCCACCGGCTGCGTCCGTACTATCCGGTGCTCTACGCGGGCCGGGACGGGCTGGTCGCCCATGAGTGCATTCTGGACCTACGGCCGTTGACGAAGATGACCGGCGTCACCGTGGACGATGTGGCGAAGCGTCTCATCGACTACGGTTTCCATGCTCCGACCATGTCCTTCCCGGTTACCGGAACACTGATGGTCGAGCCGACGGAGAGTGAGGATCTCGGCGAGATCGATCGTTTCTGCGACGCGATGATCTCCATTCGGCCCGAGGTGGAAAAGGTTGGAGACGGTATCTGGCCGCGGACCGACAATCCTCTGAATAATGCTCCGCATACCGCACAGATGGTTACCGCCGACGAATGGTCGCACGCTTATCCGCGATCGGTGGCGGCCTATCCCGTCGCTTCGCTGCGGGCCGCCAAGTACTGGCCCCCGGTACGTCGGATCGACGGCGCCTATGGTGATCGCAACCTGGTCTGCACCTGCCCACCGGTGGGATCCTTCGCCGCGGAGCCGGTCGACGAGCAGATTCTCGCGGGGGCCCGCTGAAGACGGGATGCTGACGCGGCCGCCGTCGATCTTCTCCATCGCGGCGGCGGCCGATGCGAGGCCGAACGGTCCCGCTGGGTAGTCTGCCGCGACCTCCAAACCCTTCCCTGACGGAAGAGTTCAGAAGTCGAACTCTTCGTGGCGTAAGGATTATCGCTC
>NZ_CDWRCM010000287.1:0-1678 GCF_977927585.1 Frankia sp. CcWB2
CGCCCCCGCAGCCGGCCCGCCCGCCCCCGCAGCCGATCCGCCCGCCGACGGGCTCCCGGGCGCCGGGCACGCGACCCGCGGGGGCTGGGCGGCCGTGTCGGCGAAGGCCCGCGGCTATGTCGCCCTGATGAAGCTGCGCGTGGTCGAACTGCTGCTCATCACCACCGTCCCGGTCATGATGCTCGCCGAACGGGGCATGCCGCCGCTCTGGCTGATCGCCGTGACCCTGGTGGCGGGAACCCTCGCCGCCGGCAGCGCGAACACGATCAACTGTTATGTCGATCGTGACATCGATCAGATGATGGGCCGCACGAAGCGCCGTCCGCTCGTGCGGGCGACCGTCACGCCCACGGAGGCGCTGACCTTCGGCATCGTGATCGGGATCGTCTCGACACTGCTCTTCGGTTTCCTGGTCAACTGGCCCTCCGCGCTGCTGGCGGACGGGGCGATCGCCTTCTACGTCTTCGTCTACACCCTCGGGCTGAAGCGCCGCACCCCGTCGAACATCGTCATCGGGGGCGCGGCCGGCTGCTTCCCCGTCCTGATCGGATGGTCGGCGGTCACGGGGACCGTCGGCTGGGCCGCGGTGCTGCTGTTCGCCGTCGTCTTTTTCTGGACCCCGCCGCACTTCTGGGCGCTGGCGATGAAGTTCCGCGACGACTACGCCGCGGCAGGCGTCCCCATGCTGCCGGTCGTCGCCTCCGTCCAGGTCGTCACCCGGCGGATGCTGGGCTACGCCTACGCGATGGTCGCCGCCTCGCTCGCGGTCGCTCCCGTCGCCTCCACCGGCCCGGTCTACCTCGTCGCCGCCGTCGCGGTGGGCGCCTGGTTCCTGGTCGAGTCGCACCGGGTCGCCCGCCGGGCCCGGCACGGCGAGGACCCGAGGCCGATGCGCCTGTTCCACATGTCGATCACGTATCTGACCCTGCTGTTCGTGGCGATCGCCGTCACCGCTCTCGTCTGATCTCGCCCGGCCCCACCGATCGACCCTACCGACCGGCCCCACCGAACCCGCCCCGTCCCGCCCGGTGACACCGGGATCAGGACGGGGCACTGTTTTTCCGGCGGGCCGCAGGCGTGCGGGCGGCTACGTTCCGAGGCCGTCGAGCACCCGGGCTCCGGGCAGCGCGGCCAGGACCCTGCCGGGCAGCCACAGCTTGGAGATGCGCACCCCGGAGCCGACCACGACGCGCGGGTGCTCGGCCACTGCCCGGTCGATCAGGATCGGCCATTCCGCGGGAAGCCCGACCGGGGTGATGCCCCCATACTCCATGCCGGTTTCGGTGACGGCTGTGTCCATCGGCACGAACGAGACCTTGCGGGCGTCCAGATGCGGCCGGACCAGGCCGTTGACGTCAGCCCGGGAGACGGCGAACACAACGCAGGCCGCGAGCATGGTGACACCGCCCCGCCGGCCCGCGACGACCACGCAGTTCGCCGTCTCGGCCGGGTCCACCCCATAGTGCACGCAGAAGGCCGCGGTGTCGGACAGCTCGGGATCGATCTCGGCGACCTCGATCTCGTCCCCTCGCCCGGCCTGCGACCAGGTGTCGAGTAGCGCGGCGGTCGGCGCGGCGAGCAGGTCGGGACGGGCCAGCGCCGACGTCGGCGCCAGCAGAAGATCGGTACGCAGATGTCCGCTGCTCCCACCCGTTTCCCGACCAACCATCATGCCAGA
>NZ_CDWRCM010000287.1:1911-4189 GCF_977927585.1 Frankia sp. CcWB2
CCCAGCCGTCGACCCAGAACAATCAGCGCGACACCGACGACCATCGACGCCAACAAATTACGGGTGCGGTACGCGACGCCGGCGGTGGCCGCGCCCGCGAAGACCCCCGCCCAGCCCTCCGCGATCACCGCCGGCACCACCACGGCCACCAGGACCGTCCCGGGCAGCGCCCCGATCGCGCGAGCCCACGGGCCCTCGCTCGGCAGCCAGTCGGCCGCCAGCAGGCCGCCGACCCGAAGCGAGTAGGTGATCATCGCCATGCCGGCGACGGCGAGGACGGCCTCAGCGCTCCACATTCGTTTCCTCCGGGCCGATTGCCATGCGAGTTGACCGCCAGCGGACCAACTGCCCGTGGACCGACTGCCTTCGGGCCGATTGCCTGCACAGGTGCCGCCACGCCGGGCGCCGTCCCGGGTGACTCACCGGGCGCGTCCCCCTCTGATACCACCTGCGGGTCCGGTTCGGGGCCGCGCCGGGCGGCGGCCGCGCCGACAAGGGCGCCGATCATGATGTACCAGGTGCCGCCGAGCAGCCGCCAGCTCACGACCGCGGCCACCCCGGCCGCAAGCCACGGCACGACATCCGCGCGCCCCCGCCAGAAGCCGCGCGTCAACGCGATGAAGGCCGTGGTGAACGCGAAGTCGAGGCCGAATCGCTCCGGTGCCGGAATCCGCCCGCCGAGCAGGTACCCGGCGCCGCTACCGACCAGCCAGAACACCAGGATCGCCAGGCCGCCGCCCAGCAGGAAACCCGGCGGCGCCGCTCGCCCCCGCCGGCGCCCCTCGGCCAGCGTGACGGCCCAGTTCTCGTCCGCGACGAGGTGGATCCCCAGCAGCTTCTGCCACAGTGGCCGCCCGACGAACACTTCGCGCAGCGACGCGCACAGCAGGATGTAGCGCAGATTGATGATCAAGGTGCTCGCCAGGATCGCCGCCAGCGGTACAGGTATTCCCCACAACCCAACGACGACGATCTGCGCGGATCCCGCGAGGACGACCGCGTCCATGATCAGCAACTGCACCAGCGTGATGTCCCGGGTCGGGGCGACCGCGCTCATCGCGAGGCCATACGCCGCCACGCCCATCGCCAGGGGAATCGTCGCGCGAAACCCCGCGGCGATCTCCCGCATCGGGAAGGCGGCTTCCTGACTCACCCCGGGCGGCGACGATCTCATGGCCACCGCGTCGAGCCTGCAGCTGTCACGCCTTCTCCCGGAGCGCTCGTCGACAGGCTGCGGCGACCTCGGCCACCAGCGCGTCGCCAGAGCTGACGGCGATGTCGTGGCCGCCGGGCACCAGAGTCACGCTGAACCCGACCGAGGTGAGCTGCTCCCACGCGCGAATGCTGGCGGCCGGCACGGACGTGTCGCCGGCACCACTGATCGCATCGATATGAACGCTCAGTAGCGTACCACTGTCAGTATGTCGGTAACTGGCGGTCGGTTCACCCATCCGCGTGTGCCGGCCCGGGGGAAGACCCGCCGGCCCCGGGAGAAGGTCCAGGCCGAGATCGACACGATCTGCGCGGACCCGTGGGTGCGACGCGTCGTGACCACGAAGCTGACCGGGGACACCCCGGCCGCGCACCGGCTGACCTGGACGGTTGACCCGCAGGCCCGGGCCGCCCTCGAGGAGGAGATCTTCGGGAAGCGGGTCCTGGTCACCGACCGTGACGCCTGGCCGGTCGGCGACGTGGTCGCGGCCTATCGGTCGCAGTCGGACGCCGAGTTCGCGTTCCGCCAGATGAAGGATCCGCATGTCGTCTCGTTCAGCCCGATGCACCACTGGACACGGATCACACGATCCGTGTCCACATGTTCACCTGCGTGCTCGCGTTGCAGGTCGCGCACCTGATGCGCCGTCACGCCGCGCGTGCCGGGCAGGAACACTCGGTACGCGTCCTGCTCGACCTGCTCGCCGGGATCGAGGAGACGGCGATGATCTACCCCTCGACCGGGGGCCGTCCGAAGGCGCGCCGTATGCTCACCGAGACCACTCCCGCCCAGGACCGACTCGCCGAGATCTTCGGCCTCGCGAGGTGGGCGCCCCGGACTTAGGTCATACAGTTCCGGAAGATCGACATCGGTCATGAGCTGCGAATACTCCAGACAAGATCAAACTAGGGGCGAAACTTCCGCTAGGAGCCGACGCCGGCGCTGGTGGGGGCGGTGGTCCCGACCGGCCCGGCGGGCGCGGGGACCTCGGCGCCGGCCGCCGCGAGCGTGGGCGCCGCGCCCGGTGCCGGCCGGGGGTGCCGGGAGCTCAGGGCGAGCCAGAGC